>CAJUTJ010000026.1 GCA_910589655.1 uncultured Acetatifactor sp.
CATTCAGCGGCACAACGGCGTCCCGGATGATCCTTGATGCAAGTACCGTTGTGAACCTGATCCAGTTGATCTGTGTAGATTTCATAAAACGGTATACAGTGTCTTTTGCGAAAGAAGGCGTATTTCTTCCGGACAGAAGATTCATGTACATGCTTCTATTTGAAAAGATCAGGAGAAACAGGTATTGGAAAATCTGTGTCACAGGCGTGCCTTTCTTATGGTAAGCGCCGGATGCCTTTAAAGCAGACGTCACATGAAATCTGGAAAAAAATCTTTTGATAGTTTTAGAAATCTGGTTATCATTCTGGTTGTCTTGTGTTATACTGCTATTCATAGCATGAGCCTCCGGTGGTATGTTGTTTCTGAACAATTCAATTATACCAAAACCAGAGTGTTTCATGCTATTTTAATGCCAGTTATTATTGAATTTTCAAGGTGCATAGGCACTTATTCAAGTGCGAAGTTTGAGTAATAAACATGATAATTTAGGAGCTGAATTTTCCCCGACGGCATCCTTTGTTCTGTATATACCCGATGCTTTTCGGGCCTCTTCAACAGTGTCGCTGATCAGAGCTATCCATCCGCAGTTGCCAAGTTTTCGCTGATGACGTCTTCACTGATATTGACCATGCAGCCGTTTCTGGAAGCAGAGGAAGGAACCGGATTTTTCATTGAGAAGAGATTAAGCCGTGGGGAAAATATCGGTAATGCCTATTTTTCATGCATGGCGGTGCAGACGGATGCATGAGGGTTTATATAAGAAAGCAGGAAGGGATCGGCAATGCTGATAGCGATATATGGAGCACGTGGTCTGGCAAAAGAAGTATATATTATTGCCCGGAAAATAAATGCGGTTTATCATAAATGGAGTGAATACTGCTTTATTGATGATGTAAATGATATAGCGGAAGTTAATGGGGTAAAAGTCTTTAAATTTGAGGAACTCATTAACGAAAAGGGGAAAAATGACGTGGAAGTCGTGATAGCGGTGGGAGAGCCGAGTGCGCGCGATTCTCTGTATCGTAAGGTAAAGGGAGCCGGATTGAATCTGGCAACGCTCATACATCCCGGAGTATATATAGATGAGACTACAGCCATTGGGGAAGGGGTTGTCGTAGCAGAAGGGGTAACGATAACGGCCAATGTGGAGATCGGTGACAATGCATACATACAGCCTCATGCGGTGATAGGGCATGATATAAAGATAGGCCGGCATACGATGATAGGCTCAAACTGTCAAATAGGCGGAGGTGACCGCATTGGGGAGAGGGTTTTTATGGGATTCTTATCAGGAACCACAGATCATATTTCCATAGGCAGTGATTCGATTATTTCTGCAGGAGCCATTGTTTTCAGGGAATTGCCGGAAGGGGTTATTGCTGTCGGAAATCCGGCGCGGATTGTGAAGAAAAATGAAAAGAAAACAGTATTTAAGCAGGAAATGAGGGAAAACGGTGAAAAATAAACTCAAATTTGATTCTATGGGAATACAGGAATGCCAGAGAAACAGGTATCCGCTGCTTTTTATTGACAGAATAGAAGAAGCCGTTCCGATGCAGAGCGCCCATGCGATTAAGAACTTTTCGTATAACGAGTGGTTTTTTCCGGCACATTTTGACGATGAACCTAATGTGCCCGGATTTGTTCAGGTTGAAGCCTTGGCACAGACATTTCTGATGACGTTTCTTTGTGTGGAAGAATATAAAGGAATGAAGACGGCTTTCGTAAGCATTGACAAAACGAGATTCAGGAGGAAAATTGTTCCGGGAGACAGGCTGGAAATATACGCCACATTAGATTCATTTAACCGGGGAGTGGCTAAAGGACACGTGGAGAGCTTTGTAGATGGGGAAGCAGCTTGCTCAGCCAGCCTTGTTGTTGCGATTCCGGATGTGATAAACCAATATAAACCAAAGTCAGAATAGTGTGAAAAAGGACATAAGATTCCGCAGAGCGGAATCTTGGAGGTTAGTGTGACAAATAAAGAATTAGAGAAGCTGGCGCTTGCTATACGTAAAAGAGTATTAAGGATGGCATATGAATGTAACGATAATGTCCATATGGGGGGGGCGTTATCCATGGTCGATATTCTTGCTGTCCTGTACGGAGAAGTGCTGCGTGGCATAGGTAAGCCTTATGAGGAACGGGACAAGTTCATTCTCAGCAAGGGGCACGGTGCCTTGGCGCTGTTTGCGACCCTTGGAGAACTGGGGATTCTGTCAGAGGAACGCCTGTCAACCTATCTGGCAGATGGCAGTAATCTTTGTGCGCATCCGGTAATGGAACCTGAGATCGGAATCGAATCTTCCAACGGAAGCTTGGGCCAGGGGATCTCTATGGCGGTAGGAATGGCTTTATCCGCTAAGCGTAAAAAAAGAGATTATCAGGTATACACGATCATCGGTAACGGAGAAAGCAATGAGGGGATGGTATGGGAAGCGCTGGCATCTGCGGCTCAATTCAAGCTGGATAATTTTACGGTAATATTGGATCATAATAAATTTCAGAATGACGGCGCCAGTGAAAAGGTTATGTGCTATCCCGATTATAAAGAGTGTTTGCAGGCCTTCGGATATCATGTCGATGAAATAGACGGACATAATATTCCCCAAATACAGGAAGCGTTGAAAAACGCTCATGCAGATAATATACCGAAAGCGATTGTTGCAAATACAATAAAAGGGTATGGTATTTCCTTTATGGAAAATGACAATAGCTGGCATCACAGGCGTTTGACACAAAATAATTATGAACAGGCAATGAAAGAATTGGATGAACAAGGGTATGGAGATTAAGAAGTCTGAAATCACAAGATGGGCAGCAATGGGGCCAAGAGCCGCATTTGGAATGGCAGTCCTAAAGCTATATGAAGAAGAACCTGATTTCTTTGTGATGTCGGCCGACTTGGGCAGTTCTTCAGGATTGGCAAGATTTTATTCCAAATATCCGGATGCTTTTGTAAATGTAGGAATAGCAGAGCAGAATTTGATAGGGGTTGCCGCCGGACTGGCAAAAGACGGAACGCCGGTATTTGCTACTTCGTTCGCACCGTTCATTTCGATGCGGGCAAGCGAACAGATTCGTATGAATATGGGGTATATGTCTTTAAACATAAAAGCGGTAGGCTTAGGCAGCGGCTTGGCAATGAATACGTTAGGCGCCTCTCATTTTGGTCTGGAAGACATGGCCGTTATGCGGACAATTCCGGGTATGACGGTTTTATGCCCGTCGGACGGCCTGCAGATTGCGAAGTGTGTTGAAGCGTCAAAGCATTATGACGGACCTGTATACATTCGGTTATCCGGAGGGGCGGATATTATCTATGAAGATGATTTTGACTATGAAATCGGCAAGGCAATTATAACAAAGCAAGGGAATGACGTGGCTTTCATTGCCACAGGCTCCATCATATCACAAACTTTAAAAGCAGCAGATTTACTTGAGGAAAAAGGCATTACATGTAAGGTCATTGATATGCACACGGTAAAGCCGCTGGACAAAGATATCTTAAATTCTTTGACGGAATATAAACTTATTGTAACGGTGGAGGAGCATAATATTTTTGGCGGTTTAGGCAGTGCGGTGGCGGAGTATTATGCAAATAGAAAGGAAAGACCCCGGCAGTTGATGCTCGGCGTAAATGATTTCTACCCTCATCCGGGAAAATATGAGTATTTGCTGAATGAGTGTGGTCTGACCCCGGAAAAAATATCGGAAAGAGTTATGGAAACGTATGCTGAAGGATAAAAATATTGTCATTACGGGAAGTAATAGGGGGATAGGATTTGCCGTTTTAAAGGCATGTATTGAAAACGGAGCAAATGTTTTTGCCTGTATGCGCAGCCGGTCCGAAGAACAGGAAAAAGAATTGCAGATGCTTTCCGAAAAATATAATGTTGCAGTCCATCCGATTTATTTTGATTTAGGTCAGGAGCGGACGATTAAGGAAGGCGCTTCCGAGATACTAAAGTATAAAGTTCCGATTTCCGGTATTGTGAATAATGCAGGAGTTATCGGGGCAAAAAGTTTATTTCTGATGACATCCATGGAGGATATACGACATACGTTTGACATTAACTTTTTTGGCCACGTATTTTTAACCCAGCGGCTCTTAAAAAATATGATTCGTAATAAGAGCGGCTCCATTGTGAATATCAGTTCTGCGGCAGCGCTGGACGGAGAACCGGCACAGTTTGAATACGTTGCCAGTAAAGCAGCGATGATAGGAGCCGTTAAAAAGTGGGCGAATGAATTGGGGGCTTACGGAATAAGAGCCAACGCAGTGGCTCCCGGGGTTATAGAGACGGATATGGTGTCGGAAATGAAAACGGAATTGCTGTCGGGAACCGTCGGGAATACGGCGCTTCATCGATTGGGGCGGCCGGATGAGATTGCCAAAGCCGTGGTATGGCTGTTGTCCGATGATTCCGGTTATATGACGGGACAGGTAGTGAGGATCGACGGCGGTTTGCATCCATAGACAGTAAAAGGTTAAGCAGGTAAGATACCTTGATATGGATGCGGATTGCTGCCGAGAATGTTTGACGGGTTAACGGATAGGATATTGTATGAGACTGAAAGAGAATAGAAGAGTTCTGGAAAAAATGAGGGCGTTTGATAGGTACATCAGCCAAAACGGCGGCGTAGGAACGGCACCGAGAGGACTGATACTTAATTACAGTAACGCGTGTAATTTTAAATGTAAGCAGTGCTTTACAGAGTCTCCGGACAGACCGGTGACAGGAACTATAACGCTGGAAGATATCAGAAAACTGGCGGACGAAGCAGATGAACTGGGTATGTATGAAATTCTCATCGAAGGCGGAGAACCGTTAGTCTGTAAGGACTTATATGATATTATCAATATTTTTGGCGGGGACAGGTTCTATATAGAGATGACCTCTAACGGATATCTTTTAACGGAGCAGGTTGCCTATAAATTGAAACAGGCGGGTATGTCCCGTGTCTCAATCAGCCTAGACAGCACAAAACCTGAAATACATGACGGATACCGGGGGGTTAAGGGCGCATATGACCATGCGTTGAAGGCGCTGGAAAATGTAAAAAATGCAGATATGCAGGCATCCGTTAATTTTCTGGTGGGGCATTATAATATTCATTCGGGAGAAGTGGAGGAAATTGCCGAATTTTGTCAGAAGCGGAATTATCATTTTTCCATTGTCCCGGCAACTCCCACCGGAAACTGGAAGGGCAAATTTGATGTGATGCTTACTCCGGAGGACACAGCGTATTTGGAAGGTCTCAGACAAAAGTATAAACATTTTTGGCGGGATATTTGGCCCCCGCTGCCGAATAAGAAAGTACAGGTCAGCGGCTGCATAGCGGTGAACCGCCCTTATATTAATCCCTTCGGAGACGTACTGCCGTGCTCATATTTGCACATGAAGCTCGGCAATATCAAAGAGCAGTCACTGAAGGAAATCATGGAATATGGATTTTCCTTCCCCTGCTTTGGAGAGCGGCATGACTGTTGCTATGCGGGCGAGGATCCTGATTTTATGAAGCAGCATTGTATGTATGAAATGTCAATTTTAGATCCGATAGATATAAAAAAAGTATTGAAAGAGTAAAGGAGAAAATTAGGATGACTAATTTAGAAAAGTATGTTGCAGCATTTACGGAAGGGTTGGGAGTGGAGGAAAGCGTTGTTAATTCTTCGCTGGAGTATCAGTCTATAGACGAATGGGATTCCGTGGGACATATGGGGTTGATTGCGGAACTGGAAAGTGTTTTTGACATAGAAATGGATACCGATGACATCGTAGACTTTAATTCTTTTGACATGGGAAAAGATATTTTAAAGAGATACGGGATAGAAATATAATGAGAGTATTTGAGTGAGGAAAAGCCGGATGAAAGAATTAACGCCGCCCATCAGAGGGGACAGACAGCCATTATGGGAGCTGCTTCCCCTGAAACAGCCGCTTAGAGTAAATATAGACCCCTGTGATGTGTGTAATTTCAAATGTGACTTCTGCTTTCAAAGCAAGAGCAGGGAATTTAAGGGAAGCATCATGACTGCGGAAATGTTTGAGAAAGCGGTTATGCAGCTAAAGGAGTTCGACGAACCGATAAATGTAGTCCATCTGTTTGCTTTGGGAGAACCTTTGATCAATCAGAATATTCCCCGGTTTATTCGCAGATTAAAAGAGGAGGCTGTGGCGAAAGAGGTAAAGATCACGACAAACGGCAGTCTGCTGACCCGTTCGCTGATAGACGAGATAGTGGAAGCGGGACTGGATGAACTGACAATCTCGTTAAACGGATTAAATGACAGGGATTTTGAGAGAATCGTAAATGTCAGGATCCGTTTTGACGAACTGTTTGAAAATTTGAAATATCTATATGCCCATAAGGGAAATTGTCATATACATATCAAGATGATCGGAGATTATTTCTCAGAGGAAGAGCGGGCTTTGTTTGTAAATAAAATCGGAAATTACGCTGACACCATAAATATTGACGGCGCTACGAATCATTGGTCCGGACTCAAAGCCACCGAAAAAGAGCAGCAACAGTATAATGTAGGCGGAGGTTCATTTAAGGAATGGCCTATTTGTGCG
Source organism: uncultured Acetatifactor sp. (assembly GCA_910589655.1). Classification (GTDB taxonomy): domain Bacteria; phylum Bacillota; class Clostridia; order Lachnospirales; family Lachnospiraceae; genus Acetatifactor. The sequence continues at coordinate 6,585 of CAJUTJ010000026.1, forward strand.
TTATGCTTTTATGAGTTAGTAGTCCATAGTGACGGTTCTGTCAGCCCCTGTGTTGCAGACTGGCAAAAGGACAAACAGAATCTGGGGAATATATCGGAATTGTCACTGAAGGAAATATGGGAATCTGAGAAAAGAAGGGAAATGCTGATAAGCTTTCTTAAGGGAACCAAGAATCCGTATATTGCGTGCAGGGAATGTGAATATCCGGGGTCAGGGGCAGGTGTGAACTTGGAGCCGTATAAGGAGGAGTTACTGAGAAAATATGTATGAAAAAGATATCAGGGAACAGAAAATAAATATCGTTGAAATGGTACACACTGCCGGGATTGCGGCTCATATGTCTCCGGCAATGGCAATGTTGGAAATATTTAATGTTTTGCTGCGTGATGTCATGAATATAGAAAATGGGATTGAAGATGAGGGGAGCGATCAGCTTGTCCTCAGTAACGGACACACGGCGCTGGCATTATATGCGGTATATGAAACCCTTGGAATAATTACCAAGGAGGAATTTTATACCTATAAAAAAAGAAACAGCAGGCTGGGGGTTCATCAGGACAGGCATCATACGCCGGGAACGATAATATCCACAGGATCCCTTGGACATGGCCTGCCGAATGCCGTAGGTATGGCATATGCGTGGAAGCTCCAAGGCAAAACCAACAGAATGTTCATTACGGTGGGAGACGGGGAACTAAATGAAGGCAGTATTTGGGAGAGTGTTATTTTTGCCGCAAGAATGAAACTTGATAACGTGTGCTGTATTATTGATGACAATAAGTCCACGGAATATATGCCGGATATTTTGGGGAAATTCCGTGCGTTTGAATGGGAAGCGGTTGAAATTGACGGACATGATGAAGATAGTCTGCGGAAGGCGCTGTCAAAACAGCCCGTAGGAAGACCCTATGTTGTCATAGCGGATACGGTGAAGGGTCATGGAGTAAGGATGTTTGAAGAAAACCATGCGGTATGGCACGAGAAGGCTGTTTCGGATGAAGATTATGTGATAATTATGGAGGAGCTGCGCTGACTATGAATGAAATGACGGCGATGTTTTATACAACAATAGAAAATGTGTTGGAAAAGGATGAGCGTGCGGTTGTTATATTGGGCGTTTCGGGCGTGGGAATTTGCGTGGATCTTTCTCAAAAATTTCCCGGGCGCTTTATTGATGCCGGTATAATGGAACAGTCGATTATAGGCATTGCGTCGGGGATGTCGGCAGCGGGTCTGATTCCGATTGTTTACGGACAGTCAACCTTTATGATAGAGCGTGCGTATGAACAGCTTAAAGTGGACTTCGGATATCAGAAACTGGGCGGCAATATTGTTGTATACGGCGGCAGTACGGAATTCGGAACATTAGGTGCAACACACTGTTGCCCGGCAGCCTTATCTGTATTATCCATGATACCGGGAATGGAGATTGTAGTTCCGGGCAGACCTGACGAATTCGGCTCTCTTTTTTCCGAGACATATGATAACGGAAATCCTACGGTATACAGGACGTCTTTGTTCTGCAATTCTTATCAGCAGCCGATTGCTTTTGGCAAAGCCAATGTCGTAAAGAAAGGAAGTAAGGCCACCGTGTTGGCCGTAGGGCCGATGCTGGAACTGGCTATGCGCGCATTGCAGGATGAGGATGTTACAATCTTGTACTATACGACGGTTTCACCTTTTGATGCGGGTACTTTGCAGGAAAATTATGTGAATGACCGGCTTCTGCTTATGGAACCGGCCTATCAAGGCGGTATACTGCCGCAGGCGGCAAAGGCATTGCATGGCGAAAAAGTAAAAATGGATTTCGTGGGATATCCTCATGAATTTATTACAAATCATGGATATGTGGTAGAGAATGCACCCATGTATGGGATGACGGCCGAGGCAGTGAGGGCGAAATATAAGGAATTGATTCGGTAGGTGATAAGATGCGGGTAGGAGTGACCGGCGGCGTCGGATTTATAGGGCAGTATTTAATCAGGGACTACGGAGATGACTATGATTTTGTGGTTCCCGTAAGAGATAAAAGCAGAAGCGTCAGGATAGAGACGGGCGCAAGGATGATAGAAAGCGATTACACGGTTGACAGTTTAAAAAATGCCTTGCAGGGTTGTGATGCCGTGATTCATTTGGCGGCAAAAGGTATGCCAAAGAGCAGGATTCCTCTTAAGATGGAGGATTATATGCCTAATGTTACAGCCAGCGCCAATATTTTTGAGGCTTGTAAGGAAATCGGGATTACGAATATAATAAACGTATCTTCTAAAGCTGTATGGGGTGAGCAGGCAGAGCCGGATCTGTTAAGCGAAGAGGAAGCGCCGAGACCGGGGGATGAGTATGGCGTAAGCAAGCTGTGCGGCGAAGCGCTTGCCGGATTTTATAATGACGTATACAGGATGAAAATCAAAAGCTACAGAATGGGAGAGGTATGCGGCCTTGATTTGAGCAGGGGAATGCTGAACCCGTTTTGGAAGGTTCTTTTAAATGCTTCTGTCAACGGAAAACCGATACCGATTTACGGCAGAGGAATCGGCGGCCGTGATTTGATTTATGTGAAGGATGTTACAAGAGCTTTGGCCGCAGGTCTTGATAAAGACGGAAAAGGCATATACAATATAGGTTCCGGCCGGATAACCACAAACATGGAAATAGCGGAAGCTTTTTGCAAAGTTTTTAAGAATGAGGCCGGAATAGAGTCATATCCCGAAAAAGAAGAGTGGGGAACAACAAAGTGCTTGGATGTCGAGAAAGCAAAACGGGAATTAGGGTTTGAAGCCGGTTATGATTTATTCCGGATCGTAGAGGATATAAAACGGGAATATAACAATCTCGAAATAATGTAAGGAAAGAAAAGAGTGAAATAGCATGAATGAAATTCGTGTAGTACTGTTTGGAACTGGCGCTCTCAGTAAATTATTGACGGAGCATTTAAGAGAGCGGATAAAAATAGTTGCCTATCTGGTTACCGGAACGAATGAGGATATTAACGGCATTCCGACGATCTCATTAGAGAAGCTGCACGAGGTAGAATACGACTATATAGTAGTGGCTTTCGGCAATACGATGAAAGGGATTGAGATTTTGGAAAAGGCAGCAGTGCCAAAAGACAAAATCGTAGGCTACGCTTATACCGGATTATCTTATGAAGAGAATCTGATTCAAAAAGAGTGTGAGAGGACTGTGTGGGAAAAACTGCGCAGTGAGAAAATCCCTGAGCTGTTTGACATCCCGGCAAAAGAGTATTATGTGTGCGCCATGAACATTTTAGAAAACAGGGATGTTATAAACAGAGACTTTGTGAGGGAGCAGACGTTGGCTTTTCTTGCAGAGGAAATAAACAGGCGGAATATAAAGGGAAATGTTGCGGAGATAGGGGTATCCAAAGGTGAATTTGCCCAAAAGATTAATTTGCTTTTTCCGAACCGTAAGCTGTATTTGTTTGATACCTTTGAGGGATTGAGCGCTAAAGATAAAGACGCGGCGCTGAAAATGGGCTGGGGGGAAAAGCAATATGCATTAGCCGAAATGGGGACACCGGTTGAAGAAGTGCTTCAGGTCATGCCTTACAGAGAGCAGTGTATTGTGAAAAAAGGGTACTTTCCGGAACTTTTTGATTTAGAAGAGGAACTTGCATTTGTAAGTCTGGATATTGATTTTTATGACTCCACCAAAAAGGGATTGGAGGTAATATACCCGCGCCTTAGTAAGGGCGGATATATCATGGTGCACGATTTCCATAATTTATCGTACACAGAGACCAGAAATGCGGTAATAGATTTTTGCGAGGCAAGCGGTGCGGCGTATGTCCCTATACCTGATGTGGGAGGGACGGCCGTTATCGTTAAATAAGGCGGGTATGCACCGTTCACCGGTGGTATGTGCTCTAAAGTATACTTGAGACATAAGTTTGGAAGTAAAATTCCAAATATTGATTGGTATGTGCGCAAAAGGGTGTGTAAACACCCCTCTTTAAGCGCACTGAGGAATATTAATGATAAAGATTAAGAACGAAGAAAATATATTTGTACATGAAATACGAAAGGCGAGAAAGGAAGGAAAAAAGGTTTATATACTGGGTGCGGCGCTGGGAGCCGTTAGGATAGCCGGTGGGTTAAACTATAGAAATCTTGAATTTGATGCCTTTGTAGTAGATTCCGAATATTATAAAGAGGGAAGTATGCTGTTAGATAAACATATTTATTGTTTGGATGATGTAATGGAAAGCGATTGCATTATCATAAGATCTATTGCAAATTATCCGAAGCTGGATAGCTTAAAAGAAAAAACATATCTTGTGGATGAAGATGTTTTATCACTGAGTATGGTAGCGAGCGCCCCTTTTGACTATGAGTTTGTAAAAACGCATATAAATGAGTTTCAGTCTCTCTATGATATTTTACAGGATGATAAGAGCAGGCAGGTCATGGAAGCCTATCTCAACCAGAAAATCACAGGGCGGTTCAAAGAGATGGAGGCGGTATGGGACAAGCAGCAATACTTTGGGGGGGGGTATAATCTTTCCGGAGTTGAGTGCATGGTTGATTGCGGAGCGTTTACAGGCGATTCTTTTTTGGCTTTCTGTGATGAATATGAAAGAATAACCGGAGTTAAATTTAGAGGAAAGGCCTATCTGCTGGAACCGGATGAACATAATCAGCAGCAAATCAGAATGAACTGTCAAGATTCGGAAGCTGATATAAAATACCTGAAAATCGGGGCATGGAATCAAGAGGGCACTTTGGCATTTCAATCGGATGAAAATCAGAGGGATGCGGGGAAAATTGACGATTCGGGTAATGTTATCATTCAGGTTGATACAATTGATCATATTGTAAGGAATGATAAAGTCGGTTTTATTAAAATGGATATTGAAGGGGCAGAATTAAATGCACTCAAAGGAGCGGCGGGAACGATAGTCAGAGACCGTCCCATATTGGCGGTGTGCGTCTATCATAAGAGAGAAGATTTGCTTGAAATTCCCGAATATATACATAGTTTATATGACGGCTACCGATTTTATATCAGAGCATACGGCGGTCCGTATTCCATTGAGTTGGTATTGTTTGCAGTAGCAGAATAAAGGAGCGTATTGATGATGCAGGATAAGATACTGGTCACCCGGTCTTCTATGCCGCCATATGAAGAATATATTGAAGCGATCAAGCCTTTATGGGAGACGCATTGGCTGACCAATATGGGACAATATCATCGGGAACTGGAGGAACGTTTAAAGGAATATCTTGGAGTACCGGAAGTATCTCTGATGGTAAACGGGCATATGGCGTTGGAATTGGCGATTCAGGCGTTTGATTTTCCGGCGGGGGCTGAGGTTATCACCACTCCCTTTACGTTTATTTCCACCACCCATGCCATTGTGAGAAATCGTCTGCAGCCTGTTTTCTGCGATATTAAGCCGGAAGACGGAACGATGGATGAAACGCAGATTGAAAGTCTTATTACGGATCGTACCGTCGCCATCGTTCCGGTACATGTATATGGAAATGTCTGCAATGTGGAGAAAATTCAGGAGATTGCGGCGAAGCACCATTTAAAGGTTATTTACGATGCTGCCCATGCTTTCGGAGTAAAATATAAGGGACAGGGAATCGGAAACTACGGAGACGTTTCCGTTTTCAGCTTTCATGCGACGAAGGTGTTCAATACAATCGAAGGCGGCGCTGCGGCATTTTCGGATTCCGGCATATATAAAAAACTGGCTGACTTGAAGAATTTCGGTATCCGCGGCGAGGAACTTGTGACGGGGATCGGCGCCAATGCGAAGATGAATGAATTTGCGGCGATTATGGGATTGTGTAATCTCAATCACATCTCATACTATATTGAAGAGAGAAAAAAGAGATTCGAGGTTTATGAGAGCGGTCTGGCAAAGATCAAGGGAGTACGATTGCTGAATCAAGAGAAAGACACCATCCGGAATTATTCCTATATGCCCATTGTCGTAGAAGACGAGTATCCCATGAGCAGAGATGAGCTGTATTGCAAACTGAAAGATAACAATATTTTTGCGCGGAAATACTTCTATCCCCTGACATCGGATCAGGATTGCATCAGGAATCAATGTAAAGAAGCGGAGCTTAAGTGCGCCCGGAGGATATCGGAAAGAGTTTTGACGTTACCGTTTTACCCGACCTTGGGCATTGAAGTAATCAATACTATTTTACGGTTCATCGGAAACGTGTAAAATGATGAAAATGACGCCGTCGGAAATCTGCCTTGACACAAATATCGGGCACTGATATTCACCGTTATTTCCGCAATGCAGTACTGGAATGGGTGCGGCGGAACCCGAAATTTCTGTTGACAGAAGGGTCCTGCAAAGCTAGACTGAAATAAGCGGAAGTATGTAAGAAAAAATGCCGCATATGGAATAAGCAGCCGAAGACGATAACCGGCATAAAATCAGGAGGATAACTATGGCAAAATTGTATGTGAATCCCAAAGTAAAGAAGGGACATATCAACCCGGAGCTTCAGGGACATTTTTCGGAGCATTTGGGAAGATGCATTTATGAGGGGCTCTATGTGGGAGAAGATTCCGATATTCCCAATGAAAACGGTATGCGTAAAGATGTGGTAGAGGCTTTGAAGGAGATTCAGGTGCCTGTGCTGCGCTGGCCGGGAGGCTGCTTTGCGGATGAGTATCATTGGAAAGACGGTATCGGTCCCAAGGAAAAGCGCAAGAAGATGATTAACACACATTGGGGCGGCGTGGTGGAGGACAATAGTTTCGGCACCCATGAATTTATGGAATTGTGCAGACAGCTCGGGTGCAAGACCTATATTAACGGTAATCTGGGAAGCGGCACGGTTCAGGAGATGAGTGAGTGGGTGGAGTACATGACTTTTGACGGAGTGTCCCCCATGGCAGATCTCAGAAAAGAAAACGGTCACGAAGAGCCTTGGAAGGTGGATTATTTCGGTGTAGGAAATGAAAACTGGGGCTGCGGCGGCAATATGCGCCCTGAGTTTTACGGAGATATGTACCGCAGATACCAGACCTATGTGCGCAGCTACAACTCCAAACAGCCTGTCTCCAAAATTGCCTGCGGCGCCAATGCGGATGATTACCACTGGACGGATAAAGTGCTGGAAGCTACCTTTGACAACGGGAACGGTTTTATGAACGGACTGTCCTTACATTATTATACGCTGCCCACGGGAGACTGGAGTAAAAAGGGATCCGCTCTGGAATTTGACGATAAGAGCTGGTATCGCACCCTGAAGGCAACGCTTAAGATGGAAACTTTGATTAAGCGCCACAGTGCGATTATGGATCAGTATGACCCTGAGAAGAAAATCGGCATGGTTATTGACGAGTGGGGTACATGGTATGACGTGGAACCCGGTACAAATCCCGGCTTCCTTTATCAGCAGAACACCATGAGGGACGCTCTGGTGGCAGGCATCAACCTGAACCTGTTCAACAAAAACTGTGACCGTGTGAAAATGGCTAATATTGCCCAGATGGTAAACGTGCTGCAGTCGGTGATCCTTACGGAAGGGGAGAAAATGGTTAAGACTCCTACATGGCATGTCTTTTCCCTTTATAAAGCCCATCAGGACGGGGAATTGGTGGAATCTTCCATTGAGACGCAGGCAGTGGGCGTGGAGAAGGAATATGAGATTCCCGACCTGTCGGAATCTGTCTCTTTGGGGAAGGACGGCAAGCTCCATGTTACGTTGACCAATGCTTCTCTGACGGAGGATAAGGAAATCGAAGGAGTATTTGCCGAGACGGATATAAAGTCGGTAAAGGCTATGATTTTGACAAACGAAATGCATGCACATAATACATTCGAGAATCCCGATACAGTACATACCGCAGAGTTTGAGAAGATAACCGTGTCCGGCAGCAAGGTGAAATTTACCATACCGGCATGTAGTGTGATGCATGTGGAAGTGGAAATATAAGGCATTTTCCGTAGTTTGTCTGCAAAGAATCGAGACGGTGAAACGGCTGCAAAGTACTTGAACATAAGCATGTTGGAGGCAGGGGGCTGCAATGTTTGAATATAAAGAAATTATGGATAAACTGATTGCCGGAGAGGTGGCGGAGGGCGGCGTAAAGGGCGCCAGTGCGCTTGTGCTGCACAAGGGGAAGGAAATCTACTATAATGCTTTTGGCTTTGCCGACGCGGAGCGGGGCATCCCTATGCAGCGGGACACCATTATCCATCTGTATTCCATGACCAAACCTGTTACGGCGGCAGCCGTCATGATTCTGGCGGAGCGGGGGGAGCTGGATGTGTGGGACGAGGCATCCCGCTATTTCCCCGAATTCCGGAATTCCACGGTGTGGAGCGATGACGGTCAGTGTGAGATTCCCGCCGAAAGAGAGATTACCATATGGGATCTCTTAAATATGACATCGGGAATTCCCTATCCGGACGGGGCTCATGAACCCGGCAGGCGCATGAACAAGGTGTTGAGGGAGCTGATTGCCCGGAGAGAGCGGGGGGAGATCGTGGATACGCAGGAGTATGTACGGCAGATCGCCGCGGTGCCTCTTTGCTTTCAGCCCGGAAACAGGTGGATGTACGGATTTTCCGCAGATATATTGGGCGGGATTATAGAAGTGGTTTCGGGTAAGAAATTCGGGCGGTTTCTGCGGGAAGAGATTTTTGAGCCTTTGGGTATGGCGGATACCGGATTCTTTGTGCCGAAGGAAAAGCTGGGACGGTTCGCCCAATATTATGATATGACACCGGAGGGTGAGCTAAAGATACATACGGGCAGCCACTTAGGCGAGTATTACGGGGAGGATGTGGCGTTTGAATCGGGAGGGGCAGGACTGGTTTCCACTCTGGACGATTACGGCCGCTTTGCTTCCATGATGGTAGGGAAGGGAACCTATAACGGTAAGCGGATTCTGGGGCGTAAGACGGTGGAATTTATGACAAGGAACCAACTGACGCCGGAGCAGAGAAGAAGCATGAACTGGTATAGCACAAAAGGGTATGGCTACGGCTGCCTGATGCGTGTGCTGATAGATCCCGCAGAGGCCGGAACCAATGCTTCCTTGGGAGAACATGGATGGGACGGCTGGACCGGAAATTACGTAACCATGGATCCATCGGAGGATTTGGTATTCCTGTATTTTATTCAGAGATGCGGGGCGGGAATGACGCCCATGGTACGGAAGCTGCGTTCCGCAACATACGGGGCGCTGAGGGAGTGACCGGCTGCAGTACTAGAATATCAATGGTAAGAATGTTAAGATAAAAGGAGACGGCTGAGAGATCAACCGTCTTTCTCATGTACACAAATATGTAGGGAAAAGCTTTTCCTCTGCATGAGTGTAATATGTTCCGGAGACAATTATTCATCAAGGGAAGAGTTCTCTGCTGCAACAGCCGAGGTTACAGAAGCTATGACTGCAATCACAACAGCGATTATAATAATCAAAAGTCCGCCTGCCAATAAAAGAAACATACCGCTCACTATAAGACCTCCTTCTATAATTTTCAAATTTCGTTATTCTCTTTTCCGTTTCCGTTCTATTTGCTAGTATATCATTTTCCATGAAAAACCACAATAAAAACTTTGGCTGATTTTGCTCATTTTGGGTATTGACATTTGCCCTTAGGTAGTGTAAATTGACAATTACTTAGTGCAAAGGCCAATAGCTAAGCATCTGTTTTATCCGGCTGATTCAGCCACAATTACCATTTATATTGCCAATACCGTGATTTTGGGAATACAAGTGCACTGTATTTCGGGAGAAAACCGGTGGAGAGGAGGAATAACAAGACGGAGAAAGAACAACAGAAAAGGGAAAATCTGCTGCAGCAGCTGGTGGACGATTTTTCGACACAAAAGCAGCATTTGCTGATGCAGATGAAGAAAGGACAGCTGACAAAAGAACTTTTTCTGTCGGAGGCGGCTGCTCATATCCAGACCTATTTCAGGCTTGAACATGAAGGGCAGACCCGGCTTTTGGAGGAATTCGAACAGTATATCTTCGGATATTCAAGGCTGTCGTTCCTGATTGATGACAAGACGGTGTCGGATATCAGAGTGGTGGGGTATAACAATATCCGTGTCAAGCGTAAGGGAAGGAGAATGGCCGCAGGCGTTTGCTTTTCTTCCCCCAAAGAATACCGTCAGTTTATAGATTATATTGCCACCAGAAATCAAGTGAACATTTCAAATCTAAATGCCATCCAACGATTTACGGACAATGAAAGCCATCCCGATTTTATATTGAGATTTACGCTTTCCATGCCTCTCGTAAATACTTATAACGAACCATATCTATGCATCCGTAAGGTGCCTAAAACATTTCCCCAAATGAAAGAATTAATCGAACAGAATATGATGGACCGGGAAACGGCAGAGCTGCTGATAGAGAGATTCCGGCAAGGCTCCACATTGATCTGCGGAGGCAATTCCTCCGGAAAGACTACGCTGCTGAACGCGTTGAAGGAAACGCTGCCGGACGATATGGCAGTCTTGGTCACGCAGCAGGCGGATGAACTGACCACTTTGTTCCACCCGGATATGATGTTTCTGCACTCTTTGCCGGGTACGGGAGAGCAGCAGGTTAACTACGATCTGGAGCATATCAGTATAGCCGGATTAACTATGGATGTGGACTTTTTCATTATAGGAGAGGTGAAAGGTGCGGAGGCTCTTTATCTGCTCAATGCAGCATATACGGGGCAGCTGTGTGCGGCTACCATTCATGCTCCGTCGGCAGACCGTGCGCCGGATAAGCTGGTGGACTACGCCATGTATGAGAGCAGATATTCCAGAGACGAGCTGATGCGGATGATGGACTGCTTTCAAACATTGATTTTTATGGAACATTATCGGGTAAAAGAGATTTTTGCCTGTAGGGGATGGAGTGCAAAACAACGCAATTTGATGTACGAGAGGATATTTTAGGGAAGGAGATTAAGATGTTAAAAGCAGTTATTTTTATTTGCCTGTGGAGCGGATTTTCTTTGCTGTTTTACCAACACAAAATATTGGAGCATACGGCAAATATTTTGAAAAAGACCCGTGCGGATATGGATTCGGCGGCTAGACAGCGGGGGCTGGAAAACAGAAAACGGCTTTTGGAGCTGCAGCGGAAGCATTCTTTTTGGTTCCGGCTGGAACGGCTGTTATATTATAGCGGCATCCGGCAGCGGTTTCCGGAAGTAACTGCGGAAATCTGGGTGGCCGGAGATCTGGCATTCATAGGGACAACGGTTTTGATTGCCGCCGTTTTCGGAGGATTGAAAGCGGCTTTGGGGATGCTTGTTGCCGTGCCGGTGACGGAGGCGGTTCTGATACGCTGCCTGTGTGCAAGAAATCTGCGTGCGGTGAATGACAATCTGATGAAGCTGTTGGACTTTTTGGGAAATTACAGTATTACGGCTGCGGAAGTTACGGCCGTCTTCGATCAGGTCAGCAGGTATATGGAAAATCCCATCCGGACGGCGCTGGAAGAATGTTATACGGAAGCACAGGTAACGGGCGATGCCGGTGCGGCGCTTTTGTCTATGGCAGATAAGGTGGAGCATCCCAAATTTCAGGAGCTTGCCAGAAACATGGAAATAAGCGTCCGGTATTGCGCCGATTTTACAGCGCTTGTGAGCAGCAGCCGGAGAAGCTTGCGGGAGCATCTAAGGATTTCTCAGGAGAGAAAAGCGATGCTGCGGGAAGCTGTCGTAAATATGGCTTTGCTTTTGGCAATGTCGCTGGCAGTGCTTTTGACAGTGGGACATTTGATCGGAATGTCCTTTCAGGAGCTGGTCTGGGGAACCCTTCCGGGAAGAATCGGGCTGGGGGCATTGGGGACGATATTTCTGCTGTTTTGGGTACAGCTGCAAAGAGTCCACAGTTGAGGAGGAATCAATGGAAGAAAGATATATCGTATGGATGCTGAATATTCTGCCTTTGATCAGCGCCCTGTTGACCATACTGCTTTTTTACGAGCTGCGGACTGCCTGCCGCCCGCAGCAGGCGATATTAAAAACCTATAGAGAACTGTCGGGACTTTTGGCCGAGAAAGGGAAAAAGAGTCTCTGGTACCGGAGAACGGAGGAATGGCTTCGGAAAACGGGAGCGGCATTTCACTGCGGAAAGAATATAGAACCCGCCCGTTATCTGGCCGTAAGAATCATCTTGGCGCTGTCGGGGCTGTGGATTCTGAGCGGAATCAATATCTGGCTTGGCGTGGGAGGATTTTGGGGATTGTTTTTTCTTCCGGTATTGTTGCTGGATTATCTGAACCGTCGGGATAATGAGAGGATGCTTCCCGAGCTGAAGCTGGTCTACCATGCCTTGGAAATCCAGATACAGGCCGGGGTCTATGTGACGGATGCGCTATCGGAATGTTACGGCAGCGTTCAGGAGAGGAGACTGCGCAAAGCGCTTCTCGATTTGGCTGGCGATATTGTGATGAAGGCGGATATATATGAGGCTCTGGACCGGTTTCAAAGCCGTTTTGACAATCGCTATATAGATTCTCTCTGTATTACCATTCTTCAGGCATTGGAATCCGGTCAGGCTTTGGCGCTGCTGGGAGATATCAGCGAACAGATTAAGGACATGGAAGAGACGGTCTTAGAGAGAAAAAAGGGTGCCTTGGACAGAAGCATCACCTTCTATCAGCTGGGAGTACTGACGGTAGTCTTGGGGATGGCGTTGTATGCCTGTGTCACCTACCTGTTTGGGGCGGCAGCAAATTTTTAGATTATAGGAAGAATGTACCAGTGTTGGAAGAATGTACCATGTTAGAAGAATGTACCGGTGTTGGAAGAATGTACCATGTTAGAAGAATGTACCATGTTGAAAGAATGTACCAGTGTTGGAAGAATGTACCATGTTAGAAGAATGTACCAGTGTTGAAAGAATGTACCGGTGTTGGGAAGAAAGCACCGGTGCCATAGGAAGATAAAACCGGAAAAATTGATTTACATGCCGTATACAACGGCGGAACGGAGGAAAGAGAATGCGGGAAATAGTACGAAAAATGGAAAGAGGAATTCGGAAAATTGTGAAGTCGGGATGCCGTCAGGAGCCGGGAATCGACGGGATTCTGGTGACGGTGGGGCTGTGCGTCATCGCCTTACTGCTCTGTGTAGTGATGAAAGACAGCTTAAAGGTATTTATAGAGACGATAGTGGGAGCAATGACCACCGAGGCGCAGAATATTTTGACGGGAGTGAGGCCATGAAGCAGGAAAAAGGAAGTATAGGAGATATTCTGTCGGCGGGAATTTGCATGTTAGCCATGACTGTATTGATGTTTGCCTATATGGATGATGTCCGGCTGATTCATCGGAAGTCGGAGGTAAGCCAGATTGCCAGACAGTATATTTTAAAAATGGAAACGGTGGGGTATTTGACAGAAGAGGATCGTATTCGTTTGGGGCGAGAGCTGGACGAAGCGGGGGTGACAGAGCTGGAGCTTGCAGGTACCACCATGGATCCGGTGGCTTATGGAGATATTATTACGCTGGAAATCAAAGGCAGGCTGGAAGGAGAACATGACTTTGTGGAAAAAAGGATTTCTACGGCAAAGCATTAAAAAGACGGAAGAGGGGCAGCTGGAGTGGATTACGGGACTTTTTTTCCTGCTGATTTTGGGTATTTTGCTGTGCGGAACTCTACAGCTAGACGTATTCAGAGCATCCGCAGTGTATCTGGAGGATGCTTTGGCGGCTTCTAATCTGGCCTCTGCGGTTATTGACGTGGAGGAATATGGGATTTCCCATACCATTTTAATAGAAGACCCTGACAGAGCCTATGAAATTTACCTGTCTGCGCTTCAAGGAAATCTAAATCTGAATGAGGAGTGGGAATGTCCGGGAAAGGGATTGATCGGAGGTCAGGTCAGGGTGCTGGACTACATTGTCTATAATGTGCATGAGGACAATGTGGAGATTTACCGCTATGACGAAAACGGTTTGCTGTCCTATTCGGAAGGCTGTCTGGGAGAGGTGGAAGCGCCTAACGGAAAAGTGATAGAAGGCACCGGCGTATACAGTGAAGTGACCTATCCCGTGAAAGGAATTATGGGAGTAGAGGTACAAGCTTGTAAGGCGAATCTTGCAGATATTGCAGTTGATGAACGGTAGTAAACAGCGTTCGCAGAAAAGGCTGACAAATGACATCGCTTGTAATAAATAAAAAGTAATGAGTAAAAAGCGATGAATGAACAGCAATAATAAACAGCGATAAGTAAACAGCGATAAGTAAACAGCAATAAGTAAACAGCGATGAATGAACAGCAATAATGAACAGCGATAAGTAAACAGCAATAAGTAAACAGCAATGAATGAACAGCAATAATGAACAGCGATAAGTAAACAGCAATAAGTAAACAGCAATAAGTAAACAGCGATAAGTAAACAGCAATAAGTAAACAGCAATAAGTAAACAGCGATAAGTAAACAGCAATAAAAAACAGCAATAAGTAAAGAGCAATAAATAAAAAATGTTAAATAGAAAGGACTGTGAAAAGATGAAGAAAAAAGGAAAAGCCGAAAAACAGAAAGGCGAGTCCTCTCTGAAAACGGGAGCAATATTAGCGGCGCTTTTGACGGCGGTTGCAGTGTTTGCCGTGATGGTGCAAATGGAGAAGAAGATACTGACACAATACGAAAAGGGGGTGATATATGTGGCTGCGGTAGAGATTCCCAAAGGAGAGATTATCACGGAGAGTAATTATGCAAAATATTTTGTGCAGCAAGAGCTTGATTGCAGCAGCATTCCGGCTACGGCTGTCTGCTCTGCGGATCAGATCAAAGGACTTGTGGCGAAAACAGATATCGAACAAGGCGTTTTATTGACTTTGGGGATGTTTGAATCCTTGGAGGAAGTTCTGGAAACTATGGAACATCCCGTTATCGCCGGTTTTAAAGCAGAGGATCTGTATCAGGTGGTGAGCGGTGTATTGAGGAGCGGGGACAGAGTCAATATTTATTCCGTGAAAGAGGATGCCGTAACGCTCGTGTGGCAGAACGTTTTTGTACAGCAGGTTTTTGACGCTTCGGGAACGGCTATTGCGAGCGGCGATGATGTCACTGCCGCCCAGAGAATCAATGTCTATTTAAATCAGAAAGACGTGGAGCAGTTCTATGGGGAATTGGCGGCGGGATCTCTGAGGGTGGTGAAAAATTGCAGTTAAATTTTAAAAAACTATATTTATGCAGTGTGGTTTTCTGTGGATTGTTTTTCTGTTCCGCGGCCACGTCAGCGGCGGAGAAAACAATCTATACCAGTCCCTATGTCTCTGTGACAGAGGACGGCAGGGCTTGGACCACTAATTCCGGGGACAGGGATGTTAAATGGTATTCGGAGGGAGAGACGGTGGATACGGGAATTTCTTCATCTCTGCGGGATTTGGAAACAGGTGAACACTATTATCGAACCCTGAGACAAGGATCCGTTCCTGTGGGATACTGGAAAGTACAATGGGAAAAGGGGCAATGCATACATAACAGCTACCCTTCGGGCACGGACACATTTCATGGCATTTCTTTTGGCAGGAAGGTCTGCCAAAAGAAGCACTATTCCGGCTGGGTACCTTATTGTGCCGATTGCGGGGAAAGTGTAAGTAATCTGCTTTTCTATATGAGCCGGGAAGCGGCGGACAGCATAGATTATCTTGTGATGGAAGAAGGTATGGATTACTACTATTTGTGCCCCTTTTGCAGTAATATGGAGCAAGGAGGCGAGCTTTCGGGACACTCCTGTAAAGCGGTTTCTTATAACCAATATCAGGTGAGATATGAGGCGAATTGTGATCATTACGGCGGTTATATGGGAAACAGTATTCATATGTACCGGAACGCGGATGTCTATGAGGGGAGACCGGTAACGCCTATGACACATTTGTCTTTGAACAGGTATGTGCGGATAGGATATCTGTTTGACGGATGGAATACGGAACCCGATGGTACAGGAACGGCATACGGGGACGGTGCATCCATATGGAATCTGACAGACAGTGATTTTCATATTAACGAGGCGGAAGGAACCATTGTGCTCTACGCCCAATGGAAGGCCGTTGAAAGCACGCTCTATATTGATCCCGACGGCGGAAGTTACAACGGGGATCAAGATATCACTGCCGTCACGCAAGCCTACGGCACTTTCTGTGAGGTGGAAAAAGAGCTGGTGGAACCTCCGGCAGGGCATAAGGTTTCCTTTGAATGTAACGGAGGCAGCGAAGTGCCTGATAGAATCGGTACTATGTTTTTTTCCGAGTGGAAGCAGGACATGCCGTTTCACGGACGTTTTCAGGATGAATTCTATTATTATGAGTCCGCCGACGGAGAGAGTGATGTTTTAACGGCTTGCTATGGGTATGAAAGTATGGAGCTGCCTGCCACGGAGAAGCCGGGCAGTTCTTTCGGCGGCTGGTATTATGATCCGGAATTTCAGATTCCGGCAGGAGCAGCGGGGGATAGGATTACGCCTGTGAAAGACATGACTCTGTATGCACAGTGGGGCGATCTGACACTCTATGGAAAGGAAAATTATGTAATCGGCGGTGGAAAAGGCGCGGTGGATCTTTCATGGAGCCAAAAGGATCAAAAAAATAAATGGTATCTGCTTTATCAAAGCACGGACGGAAAAAACTGGAACAAAATATTTGGGAAAGAGGATATCGGAACGGATAAAACAGTAGCGTATTCTGCGCTATACGAAGGAAGTCCCCAAACTTACACCGTAGACCATACAGGTCTGTATACTTTAACCGCCGCAGGGGCACAGGGAGGCGGTTACGGAGGATTTACCGGTGGAAAGGGAGGAAGCGTTACGGCTTCTTTTTGGCTGAAACGAGGAGAAGTGTTGTCGTATACCGTGGGAGGAGCTGACGGATACAACGGAGGCGGTGAGGGAAATAAATATGCAAACGGAGGCGGCTGTACAACGATTGTGTCCGACCAAAAGGGTGTGCTGCTGGCTGCCGGAGGAGGCGGAGGAGCCACCGACGCGGGAGACGGAGGAGCCGGAGGAAGCGAGGGGGGACTGCTTGCCGCGGGATATCACGGGGAGTCGGGTGCTGCCGGAGGGGGAGGAGGTTACAGAGGCGGTACGGCGGGGGAGAGAATCATACATCATCACACGGAGTCCTGTTTTCTGGATGCTTCCTATAACGGTCTGGAAAGAGCGGTAATCTATCGGAGGAATGACGTTCATGTAAAGGTGAACCATGACGAAGAATCTTCGGAATGTGCCGAATGCTACCAATATTCTCTGGAAAGAGCAGGAAACATAGGACATCCCCTTCCGGTAATGGAGAATACTGCCGTAAGGATTCAGGCAGTTCTATGGAAGCAGATCTGCCGCGGCGGAGAATTGTGGAAGGATTCTTATCTGAAAATATATGACCAAAACGGCAATTGCTTTTTTGAACAGGATCTGAGCAATATTCTGCATAACAGCAATGTATTGAGAAATGAGATTATCAATCGGCAGAATCAGGCGTGGGATCAAAACAGAGAAAATCTGCGCTTCCCTCTGTTTCATACGGAATTTGTCTGGGATCTGCCGGAAAAAACAGAGGAAGATGAAGACAACGGAGGGTACACAAGATATTGGTCGGTAAGAAATGCTGACGGTACTTCGGAGATTATGGGACGGTATAAAAGAGAGGAGGATGCGCCGGAGGTGCAGCTTTGGGGAAAAGCAGGAAGCATGGTTTACCCTTTGTTTCCGGAACGGCATTTTCAAGAGTTTGGCGAAACCGGTTACGGGCTGGAAAATATTCCGCTGTTTTTTGTCAGGAAGGCGGGCTGTAATGAATCGGGGATTTTGTTTCATTCTGTAATAGACATTCCGGAGGGCACTACGGGATTATATGTGGAGGCTTATGCAAAGGGTCTTTCCGCTCAGTCCCACGATGTGGTAAACGCCCGGATTTTGGATGTTACGCTTCAGGGAGGGAAGAAGGTAATATGCGGTATGACGGAGGGGCAGATATTGTCTTCCAAACCTGCCTACGGCGGAAGCAGCTATGTTAACGAGGAATATGCCTATTCTTTTTCCCGGCAGGACGGTATTCAGGAGGGCGACGGCAGTTTTACGCTGCAGTCCGCAGCCGTGGGATACATGGAAGAGCACAGCTTGGAAGGGGTATCGGCACCGGATATGGCGCCTCCGGATCCGGTGGATGCGGGACTGCTTCGGAAGGAAGGGCTGGCTGCCGGCAGGATTCTTGTAACGTGGGAAGAACCGGCGGATCACGGAACAAATTATTATCATGTGGCGGAATCTTATTTTGAGGGAGACGGGGCTGTCCTATGCCGTTCCAATGAGACGGTAAATACATTGACATCCGGAGTGAACGGATATCATTACTGTGTGGATGAAAACAGCGATACCAAAGTGACAACTGCGTCGGAATATACGAAGCAGCCGAGTGTCAAGATTACAGTCGGGGAGAAGACCTGTTATCTGCATTTGGCGACAGTGGACGTGGCCGGAAACATAAGCGATACCATTCATGTTCCCTTGGATGCGGATGCGGCGGCAAGGCCGCTGCACACGGAGCCGCTTTCCATCGAAGCGCAGGAGGAAAATGTTTATCCGGCCGGAGAGGGAAAATGGTATGTCCGCAGTGACGGCGCTACACCCTTTACATTACGCTGCACCGGATATATAGACGGAGCCGCAACACGGCGTTATCAGGTCAATCATGCTGATTTTGTATCTGTGGGGCAGGAAGAACCGGTTCGGTTCTGTCACCGGGTATCCGCACCAAATCAAGAGCTTTCGTCAGGGCGTGTGGATGTACCGCCGGACTTGCTGAATCTATCGGCGGAGAATGCATCGTTTTTAAAATATTACCCTTATACACAGGCTTATCGTGACGACGGAAACCGAAAGTTTACCGTCGATCAAAAGTTCACGATGGATGAGGCCGCATCGGGAAGACAAGTGGAAATATATCCCAGAGCCGGGGCGGATTGGGATGACGGGATATTCTATTCGGCGCAGGAGGAGGATCTGCGGCATGGCTTGATTCTAATCGGCGACGGAGAACCGCCGGTCATCCGGGGGATGGAAACTTTGCGGAACCTGTCCCTAATCGACAGGAGAGAAAACACATTGATTTTGAATCTGACAGCGGAAGACGAATTGAGCGGTGTGGAAGAGTTCTGTTTGACGGTTTACAATACGGACAACAATTGCAGCAGGAGGTTTGAACCGGATGACAGAGGATTGATACAGGTAGAGCTGACGGCGGATGATCCGGTGTTTTCCGGGGATTTTACGGCAGTTGCTTATGCAGTGGATCATGTGGGAAACGAGATTTCCGTTTCGGAAGAGACCACGGAATTCGGGCTGACAGCAAGGATAGACAGAATATTGCCGCCCCATACCCCCGTATTCCAAAACGGGGAGAGCGGGATTCTAAGCATCGGGGTCTGGGGATACCCGGACTATGTGGAAATCGAATTTCCGGCAGAGATGACGGAGCAAAACCCGGAATTGAATTGCCGCTTTGAGTACACCGATAAGCCCCGGTATTGTCAGGAAGAGAAGATACAGTTCATGATTCCTTTGTACACACCTGCCAATGCGGATTATACCATTACGGTAAGGGCATATAAAGAAGGAAAGCAGCTGGAACAATATCCGGAGCTGAGCATTGTGGAAGTGGAGGGAACGGTTCTGGATGACTTCCGTACCAGATTGCGATGAAGGCTGTGTTTTGGATCGTTCTGTGGTGCAGCTTGTTATACGGCTGCGCCACGGATCTTAAAAACAAAGCAGTGTATAATTTTACATGGTGGTTTGGCGGTTTAGCGGCAGGGGGGCTGCTCTGGAGAAGTCTGCTTCCGGGACGGCCGGTAACAGTGCTTTGGTATTTGGGTGTCTATATGGCGATACAGCTGGGTCTGTTTTCCCGCTTATACGGAAAGGCGGATTGCTATGCGTTTTGTGTCTGTGCCATAGCGGAGGCTTCTCTTGGGATGACATTATTTGACTATCTGATACTCACGCTTTTGGCGGTCTTTCTGCTTTTTCCGGTGCAGCTGTACAGGCGGAATATTGCCCAAAACGGAAACCTTAAGCGGCCGGTGGCGTTTCTTCCATACATAACGACAGCCTTTGCAGTACACATATTTATGCATTTTATGGTTGCTTTTTGAATAAAAAGATGCTATATTGTTGCAAGCATGCGGAAGCTTATAAAATGAGTGTGCTGTTATTACATTATTTACGGTCAGTGCACGGAGGCGACACGCAATGCGAAACGGTTTTACAAGGCGGTTTGTGTCTGCGCGCTGCTTATCACAATGCCGCTTATGGGCAGAGAGCAGCGCAGAAATGGAGGGTATTATGAAAAAATTTTTAGCAATGATGACGGCAGTTGTTTTGTGCATGACGGCACTGGCTGCCTGCGGTTCGGATGAGACGTCTGCAAATGCAGGATCTCAGACGGGAGACAGACCCGTGCTGGTAGTGGGGACGAATGCGGAATTTCCTCCTTTTGAGTATGTGGGAGACGACGGGGAACCGGACGGATTTGATGTGGCTCTGATTAAGGCGGTTGCCGATAAGATGGGCATGGACGTACAGATGGAGAATATGGAGTTTGGTTCGTTGGTTTCCTCTATCGGGACGAAGATTGATGCGGCAATTGCAGGCATGAGTATTACGGAAGAGCGTTTGCTGGAAGTGGATTTCTCTGACGAATACTATGAAGCGGTTCAGTATATTGTGGTTCCGGCGGGCTCCGATATTCAGGCAGCGGCTGATCTGGAGGGTAAGACTATCGGTGTGCAGCTTGGGACAACCGGCGCTAATATCGCAGACGAGGTAAGCGGTGCGGATGTGAAGACTTATAATAAGGCTTTGGATGCGGTGAATGATCTGGTGAACGGCAGAGTGGATCTGGTTATCATTGACAGAAATCCCGCTCAAGTTTTTGAAAAGCAGTTCTCCGGACAAGTGGAAATTATTGACGGCGCACAGTTTAATTTTGAGCCCGAGTTCTATGCAATCGCGCTTCCCAAGGGCAGCGAGATGATTGAAAAAGTGAATGCTGCGCTGGCGGAATTGAAGGCCGACGGCACATTTGATGCTTTGGTGGCAGAATATATCCAGTAATGATAGCGTCAAAAGGATTTTTTTGAGGATAATGGTTGTGCCGTTATCCTCTTTTTGGTATTATATTACTTATTGAGTATACTGGCTTCCGGTTCTTATAGGATTCCATTCGGCAGGTGTATGTTTTGCGATAAACGTTATATCCCTTGCTTCGTTCGCGGGGCGTTTTGCTTTCTCCGCACGGAAATTTCGGGAATGCCGTATGCTGAACGGCGTATCCTCAGCAGCTCTTGTTCATAGAATGCAGGCATTCTATGGCGTGTAGTATATCGGCGGAATTTACGGTCTTTTCCGTATGGGGACAGGCTGCATGGGGGTTAGAACGGGTATGTATTTGCTGTTTCCGTATAGGGATACCGGCAGAGAGACAGGGAGGATAAGATGGGACAATCTGAAATCATCAGGAAATTAACGGCGGCGTTTATTACCGGCGACCGATGGCAACTGTATTTGAAAGGTCTGGGCGTCACTTTGCAGGTGGCTGTTATGGCAGCAGTGCTGGGAGTTATCATCGGCACCGCCGTTGCTTTCATGAAGATATCCGTGAGAAAGAACGGGAAGAAGACATTGCTGGCGCACATTGCCAATATCTACATAGATATCATCAGAGGCACGCCTTCCGTGCTGCAGGTTATGATTATGTATTTTGCAATCCTTTCCAACAGCAAGAACGGTGTTTTGATTGCCGGCCTTTCCTTTGGAATCAATTCCGGCGCCTATGTGGCGGAAATTATCCGGGCGGGAATTTTGGCGGTGGACAAGGGACAGACGGAGGCGGGAAGGTCTCTGGGATTGTCCAACTTCCAGACCATGTGCAATATTATTATCCCGCAGGCTTTTAAAAATGTCCTTCCGCCTTTGGTCAATGAATTTATCGTCCTGTTGAAGGAGACAGCCATTGTGGGATATGTGGGGCTGTCCGATTTGACACGTGTGGCAAACCAGATCGCGTCTAAAACATATGACTTTTTCACCCCTATGATCGGCGCCGCCGTCATATATTTTGTCATCATAAAGATTTTGACAAAATTGCTGGAGAGACTGGAAAGGAGGATGCGCAGAAGTGATAATCGTTAAAGACTTATATAAGCAGTTTGAAGACAATCAGGTATTGAAGGGTGTAAACTACCATATTCATCCGGGGGAGAAGATTGTGGTTATCGGGCCTTCCGGTTCCGGGAAAAGTACCTTCCTGCGCTGCCTGAATCTGTTGGAGACGCCCACCGGCGGAGAAATCTGGTTTGACGGACAGAAGATAAACGCCCCTGAGGTCAATATCGACGAAGTGCGCCGTCATATGGGAATGGTGTTTCAACATTTTAATCTATTTAATAATCTGACCATAATGAATAATATTACGCTTGCCCCTGTGAAGCTGAAATTAATGGGTGCGGAAGAGGCGAAGGAAAATGCCTTGAAGCTGTTGAAGCGTGTGGGACTGGAGGAAAAGGCGGATGCTTATCCCAGTTCTTTAAGCGGCGGACAGAAACAGCGTATTGCCATTGTGCGTTCCCTTGCCATGAATCCGAAGGTAATGCTTTTTGACGAGCCCACCTCGGCATTGGATCCCGAGATGGTAGGAGAGGTGCTGGAGGTTATGAAGGAGCTTGCCGACAGCGGTATGACCATGGTGGTAGTGACTCACGAGATGGGATTTGCCAGAGAGGTGGGAACCAAGGTACTGTTCATGGACGGGGGAAACATTGTGGAGGAGAATACTCCCACGGAATTTTTCAGCCATCCCAAGAGTCCGAGGTTACAGGAGTTTTTGTCTAAGGTCTTAGTGTGAAAGGAATGAAGTTTCTCTAAGGTTGGAAAGAGGGTGTGTAAACACCCCCTCTTTGTACCCAGCCTAAGAGAAACTAAGTCATTCCTGAAGGAATCGCTGGCGCGATTCTTCCGGATTTGCACCGATTTATTGATTGTTTGTGTCGACTGTGTCGGCATCTGAAGGAATCGCTGGCGCGATTCTTCCGGACTTGCACCGATTTATTGATTATTTGTGCCGACTGTGTCGGCATCTGGAAGTGTGAGAAGAGTTTATAGCTGTTTACAGCAAGGGCTGTTTCGCAGAGAAATGCTGAATTTCACACTCCAAAATGCTAAAACAGGCGTTTTTCATCTTGATTTGAGATTCCGCGGAGCGGGAGTATGGGAGGCTGCATGATAACGATATCTCTCTGTATGATTGTCAAAAATGAAGAGAAAATATTGAAAAGATGTTTGGACTGTGTGGCCGATCTCTGTGAGGAGATCATTATTGTGGATACGGGATCCACAGACAGAACAAAAGAGATTGCGCGGCAATATACAGACCGGATTTACGACTTTGAATGGATAGATGATTTCAGCGCCGCCAGAAATTATGCATTTTCCAAGGCTACGCAGGAATATATTTATTCTGCCGATGCGGATGAAGTTTTGGATGAGGAGAACAGGCAGAGGTTTCGCGTGCTGAAGGAGGCGATGCTGCCGGAGATTGAGATTGTCCAAATGAAATACGGAAATCAGATGCAGTTCGGCACGGTATATAATTACGATGAAGAATACCGCCCTAAGCTCTTTAAGAGGCTGCGTGAATTTGTGTGGACGGAGCCTATTCATGAGACTGTCAGGCTGGACCCGGTAGTGTATGACAGTGATGTGGTCATTACCCATCTGCCGGAGAACAGTCATGCCAAGCGAGATTTGGCCAATTTCGACAGGCATGTTTCGGAGGGATACCGGCTGCCCGGAAGGCTGTATCATTTATATGCCAGAGAGCTTCTGCTGGCGGGAGACAAAGAGGATCTTGCTCGGGCATCGGCTTATTTTCAGCGTTCTGCTGCGGATGAAAGCAGAAGCAGTGATGAAGTGATGGAAGCCTGCTGTGTGGCGGCAAGAGCGGCGAGGCTGAATAAAGTTACAACGGATTTTTTTAAATATACATCCAAGGCGCTGGCCATGGGAGCCTGCTCGGAAATATGTTGTGAGCTGGGGCGCTTTTATGAAGAGCTGGGAGACGCTCAGGAGGCGGTGCTGTGGTATTACAATGCAGTGTATGAGGTACATCCCGTTTTACAGCTTACCTGCGGCGGCGAAACTGCCTTAGAGGGAATGATCCGCTGCTATCAGGCTCTCGGATATCCGGAGGAGGCGGAACATTACAGACAGGAACTGGAAAATGTAAGGCCGGAGTTCCCTGATAGGAACCCGAAGCATCCGGCTTCGCCGGATAGCAGCCAGAGAGAGGACATCGGATGGTCGGCAGACATTCTTTAAAATACAAAGCATTTTCCTTGACTGCATTCCCGATTGCGTAGGTCAAAAATCCTCAGTGCAGCCTGTTACGCCTACGTGATAGTCGGAATGCTTTCGGGGAAAGCGCTTTTTAAATTTGTTCCAAAGAAACTGAAAAACGGAGTGGAATGCAAAGCTATGAAATGGGAAGATAATGTACGGAAAGTGGTGCCTTATGCGGCCGGAGAGCAGCCCAATAAGCCCAATATGATAAAATTAAATACAAACGAATGTCCTTATCCGCCGGCGCCCGGAGTAGGGAAGCTTGCGGCGCAGATGGATTGTGAGGCTCTCAGGCTGTATCCGGATCCTGATACAACTCTCCTTGTGAATGCTTTGGCCGAGTATTATAAGGTGAAGCCGGAGCAGGTTTTTGTGGGGGTGGGTTCGGATGATGTGCTGGCCATGGCGTTTCTGACTTTTTTTAACAGTGGACAGCCGATTCTGTTTCCCGATGTGACATATTCTTTTTATGATGTATGGGCGGAGTTATACAGGATTCCTTATCAGACCTGTCCGCTGGATGAGGAATGGCATATCCGGACGGAAGATTACAGGCAGCCAAACGGCGGTGTGATTTTTCCCAATCCCAATGCCCCCACAGGGGTGTCGGAGAGTTTGGACACTGTGGAGGAGATTGTCAGGGCGAATCAGGATGTGGTAGTCATTGTGGACGAAGCATATGTTGACTTCGGCGGCGTCAGCGCTCTGCCTTTGCTGGAAAAGTATGAGAATCTGCTTGTGGTGCAGACCTTTTCGAAATCCCGTGCCATGGCGGGAATGAGAATCGGTTTTTGCATCGGCAGCGAGAAGCTGATTCGGTATTTGAATGATGTGAAGTTTTCTTTTAATTCCTATACCATGAATTACCCCGCTCAGCTTCTGGGGGTGGAGGCAATCAGGGATGATGCTTATTTTAAATCTGTAACGGCAAAGATTGCAGAGACCAGAGAGCGTGTCAAGGAAGAATTAAGGCAGCTTGGATTCCGTTTTCCGGACTCTAAAGCAAACTTTATTTTCGCATCTCACGACAAGGTGCCGGCGGAGAAGATATTTAAGGCTCTCAGGGAGGCGGATATTTATGTGCGGTATTGGAATAAGCCCAGAATATCCAACTTTTTGCGGATCACCATAGGCACGGAGGAACAGATGGATTGCTTGATTGCATTTTTGAAAAGGTTTATGGCAAACAGTTAAACGAATAATAATGCAAATTGAGTGTAACAGTTCAGCCATGCGGAAACGATTGCACAATCGCTTCCATAGGGTCAACGCCCGACATGAAATAAGCTACCGGTAATAGTGCTCGGTTATTGGTAAAAGTGTACATCCCGGCAGCTTATGAATGGCATGGCTGAACTGTTGCAATTGAGTAACTTCTGAAAACAGATTATGGTTTCGCCGAAAAAATAAATTAAGAAGAGGCATAAGAAGTGGAAAAATGCGGATGGTGCAATTTGACAGAAGCAGAAAAACGATGGCTGCTGTCAGATAGGGAATATTGGGCCGTCTACTTGGCAGATGAGCAGGATTATATAGGCAGAAGCATTATAATACTGAAAAGACATTGCGGAAGTCTGCCGGAACTTCAGATGCCGGAATGGATTGAATTTAAGCAAATTGCAGACGAGTTGGAGCGTTGCCTTAAGACAGCGCTGGGAGCTCGGTTGTGTAACTGGAGTTGCTTAATGAATTCGTTTTACAAAAAAGATGTGCCGAATCCGCATCTGCACTTTCATGTCAGACCGCGTTACGATAAGCCTGTGGTACTCAATGGCAATGTATATGTTGATGCGGAATACGGCCATCACTATAGACTGTCGAAGGGTGTTTCTATTCCGGAAGAAGATATGCGGGAATTGCTCCGTCTGCTGAAAAGTAATTTACATTTTTCGGTTTCTGCCGGGAATTGATTTCCGCGGGCAATGAGCAAGCGGCTGCAAAGCACAGGCATAGCGTCATGTGCCGCGGCTTGGCGAATGATGCGAGGGTCACATACCCGCTGTCTTGCCGCAAGGCCGTTGACTAAGGATTCCGAGCCGTTGGAAAAGAGCGGCGGGAATATTTCATAACTTCTCGGAATCTCAATGAATGAGATTCCAACCGAAGATTGACAACTGAATATCGTGCAGGAAAAGAAATTTGAGAAAAATGGACATAAACATTGGACATAGCGGGTACTATGCCTTGAAAAATCTTATGGAATCG
>CAJUTJ010000027.1 GCA_910589655.1 uncultured Acetatifactor sp.
GGTATTCTTCCCTATGCTGCGGTAAAGCCCTGCGCTGCAAGTGCTTCCGTCAATTCTTCGTTCTTTTCGCCACTGAGTTTGCCGTTCCGGTCAATGATGTAGCTGCCGATGGCGAAAGCGTATGTGGGGGCTTTCTGGTATACCGGAGCCATTCCGATGAAGTCGCCTACTGCGGTTGCCAGTTCTTTGCGGCGGGGGCCGGTTACATTGTAGCTGATTTCCATGGTGCTGGCTTCCTTATTGGCTTGGGCTTCCTCTGCCGGTTCGGGGTTTTCGGTTGTCTGCTCTGCGGTATCCTCTGTGGTTTCCGGTTCCGCTGTGGCTTCCTCCGGCTCTGCCGCTTTCAGTATTGGCGGTTCTTCCGGGATGATGGTCGGTGCCGTTTCCTCCGGAGCTGGTGCTTCGGCGGCTTCTTCCTGCGCGGCTTTCCTCTGCACTTTGGCGGCTGCCTTTTCTGCGCGGGTTACTTTCGCCCTCGGCTCCGGGAATATTTCCGGAAGTACGCCGGATGCGTACTGGATTTCAAAAGTGATCTTGCCGTCCGCAGGTACATTGAAATGGAAGTCGAGAAGTTCAACCTCTTTGATGCTGTCCGGAAGTTCGATATTCTTGTACCGTTTTACTTCCTTGCCCTCTACCATGAGACATACCGGAACCGCGTCCCTTAATTTTGCTGTGATTTTACCTGTCTTCATATTGTTGTCCGCCTTTCTTATTTTGATATTTTTTGTATTGGCTGCTCGCCTTGTGAGTGACAGCTTACGCATTTTTGGTGTGAAAGCAAGTCTTTTTTCAAAGAATTTTTCTTTTTTTCTAAAATGAAAAAAGATAGAACCGGCTAGCCGTGGGGATATTGGCTGGTCGGTTCTATCTGGGTATCAGGCATTTTCAAAAGGTTTCCCGCAGTCTGCGCAGATTACATTGACCTCGCGGGTTGCCCGGATGATGGTGCCGCAGCAGGGGCAGATATATTTGATGCTTCGGTTAATGGATTTTTTGCGCCCGCCTTTGGAGCTTCCGGCTGCCTGCAGGCGGCTGGCATGGATGCCGGTATCCCCCAAGGCGGATATAATCCATGTCTCGGCTTCCGGAGCCAAGGTCGTAACCGTCCAGCCGTATTTGGGATGTTTCTCAATATGCAGACCGTGGGCTTCGGCGGTGGCTTTGAATTTCAGGTTATGGTAATAGCCGTTGTTGCTTACGTCCTGGATATCATGCTGTAGGTTATACAAGTGGCTCATTTCATGGAGAAGTGTGGCAGCTATCTCTGTAATGGGGCGGTCGAGGTACTCGGCGCAAAGGTTGATTTCCCGGTAAAGCTCGTTATCTGCATTCCAGATTTCATGGATACTGCACCAGCCGTATGCGCTACGTCCGCCATCCGGGGATACGGTAATGGCTGGGCGGGTAAGCTCTCCAAGGAAAAAATGTTTATTGAATAGGTCAAACATTCCTTCGGTTTTCTTTACAATTTCGGATATTTGAAGCATTGCTGTGTCCTCCTTAAAATTATGTTTTAATTCTGTGTGACACAGCTTACATATTTTTAAAGTAAAAGCAAGCCTTTCATGTTAAATCCTATTTTTATCTCCCCATTCACACATCCCATCTAAAATAGGAATGAGTGATTTTCCGCGCTCTGTCAGGCTGTATTCGACTTTGGGTGGAATTTGCGGATATTCTTTGCGGTGGACGAGCTGATCTGCTTCCAATTCCTTTAAGGTAGAACTAAGCGTCTTATAAGAAATTTCCCCAATATATTTTTTCATTTCATTAAAGCGGACTATGCCAAATTCCATAAGCGTATAAAGAATTGTCATTTTGTATTTTCCGTTGATGAGGGATAATGTGTAGCTAAAACCTGTTGTTTCCAGGCATTCTTGTGATATACAGCGTTCACCCATTTTTGCACTCTCCTTTAGGTAAGTATATAACTCTTATGTTAGTATCGCACTTAAAGGTGCGTACTTGTTTTCTGTTTCATTCTCGCTATAATTATAATATCAACAGCAGGAAAAGTCAATCCTGCAGGTAAAGGAGGCACAGACATGCAGAACTATGAGTATTTAGGAAAGCCGCTCCAGATTGGCAGACTGACCATTAGGAATAGGTTTTGTATGGCACCAATTGGCGGCGGACAGCACCATCTTCCGGGAGGTGGTCTGAAAGACGAAACGATACAATATCTTGTAGAGAGGGCGAAAGGCGGCTTTGGTCTGATTTTTACCGGGGCAATCGCAGCGGATGGAACCGTTGATCCGTATACCGGGGTTGGCCCGACAATCTTACAGAATCCGGATGCGTTTAAGATGACGGCAACGGAACTGAATGAGAGGGCAGGCGCTTACAGTACAAAAATCTTTGCTCAGATTACTATGGGACTTGGGCGGAATTACCTCAATCTTCCGGCACCATCTCCTGTACATGTTTTCCGGCATCCGGGGGAAGTCTCACCGGAGCTGACCCGTGACCAGATCAAATCTAAAATTGAGTCTGTTGTAAAGGCATCTAAAATTGCAAAGGATTCAGGCTTTTCCGGTGTAGAGGTACATTCCATCCACTGGGGGTATCTGCTTGACCAGTTTGCCCTGTCCATGATGAACCACCGTACCGACGAATATGGCGGCAGCCTGGAAAATCGTTTGCGGGCGGCAAAGGAAATTCTGGAAGGTATTAAGCAGGAATGCGGCAGTGATTTTCCAGTCAGTATGCGTCTTGGACTGAAAACCTTTGTAAAAGGATTTGAGCAGGCAAGTTTGACTGGTGAGGAGGAAATTGGCCGTACA
>CAJUTJ010000028.1 GCA_910589655.1 uncultured Acetatifactor sp.
AGACATTGAAAAATACTGTCCGGCGTATATAAATCATGGGATAGCAGCCTTTACAGACAGTACCTAAAAAAATTCAAAATCCCCGAAAGAAAACAAATAGGCTCTTTTTCAAAGGGCATGAAAATGAAGCTATCCATTATTTGCGCTATGGCACATAAACCGAAGTTGTTGATTTTAGATGAAGCGACTACGGGACTTGACCCGGTTGTGCGTGATGAAATGTTAGATTTATTTTTAGAATTTATACAGGACGAGGAATGTTCTATTTTCTTTTCCTCTCACATCACGTCGGACATACAAAAGATTGCGGATTATGTAATCTTGATTCATCAAGGCAAAATTATTTTTGAGGAATAAAAAGACGACCTTGTTTATCATTTTGGAATAGTGAAGTGCGGGAGGGAAAAGTTTGCTTCCATTTCCCCGGATGATTATATTATCCACAGGGTTACAAATGTCAGTGTGGAGTGTCTTGTCCGTGACAAAGAAGCGATAAAGCGCAAATACAAAGATATTACAATTTTCTTTAAGAGTATTGACAAAAAACTGGTTCTGATAGCAGTTGGAGCAATTATATTACTCATGGTCAATACCGGAGTTTATGCGGGGCTGCTTGCTTCTGTAATGCTCGCCATGACAATAGGCATGCAGAATATAATGAGTTTTGCAAGTGATGAAAAGGCAAGCTGGAAAAAATATCAGTTAACAATGCCTGTAAACGCAGTTTCAGTAGTGGCAGGCAAATATATTTCCGTTATTTGCACATTGGCATTCAGCATTGTGGGAAGCATTATATTAAATCTTTTAGCGAGTATTGCTTTTCAGAGTTTCAATGTTACTGTTTGGGGAGTTTCTGCTGCTGTATCTCTGATTATTCCGTTATTATGGACTGGAATCTGTCTGCCATTAACCTATTGGTTTGGTTTCCGTTCTGCGCAGACAATGGGGCTTATTGTAGTAATTCCCATGTTCTATTTTGTCAAATATTTTGAAAACAGGGCTGGATTTTCTGCTATGACAAATTCTATATTTTCTCATATTATTATTGCAGGAGTTGCAGTGGTAATCCTCTTTATAATTTCGATGATAATAAGTACGATAGGGTACAGTAGAAAGAACTAATATGGCTATTGGACTATATAGTAATCTCAAGAAATTATAAAAGATGGCAAGCCAGTGTGAATCCTAATACAATGCAAAGAGCTTTACAATTTGAGTTTCCCCACTTTGAAATTTGCGTCTCTGGAACCAGCATAAAATCAGCATTCTCCGTAAAAGGGACAATCACAACTCACAATTCCCTTTCGTTCCGTATTTATGCAATTTTATAGAAAGCAAAAAAGAAAAACGGGGAAACTCAAACTTTACAAGTATTGCAAGATGAAAAAACACTCATAAAACAATCCACAGCAGGAAGATATGTCACAATAAACATTCAATATCTTATCAAGATACGGACTGACATACTGGAACAAATAAACCACATTTATCAGGATGAAATCAGTTCATATGGAAACAGCTTGAAAAATTTGGATATAAACAGTTTCGATATGCAGCAGCGCTTAAAATTCATTTTGTGCTTTTGATTCGCTTGTGGTTAATTAAGGAGCAACAGCCTAATTAGTGTGGATTATATTAGTACCATCTGCCGAATCCGTTAATCAGAAACCTTAAGTCATCTGCCAGCTCCTCCAATATTTCATACCCGTTCATTTGGCTGTATTCCTCCACGGCGTCCATGACCTCGGATGGAAAGCCTGCTTTATTCATCTTCTTTATAAGATCCTCCCATTTGACGGTGTCCCACCAGTCTTCGAAATCCCGTTGATCCTCCACAAAGACGGAACCTTTGGTGGAAGGCACGGAGATCTTTCTGCCTTTATCCCGTTTCACGGTAAATGTCAGAGAACCCCAACGTTCCGCATTCTCTTTCAATTCCATATACAGTTTTTCGGAAGATTTTCTCATGGAAATATCCAGAATCAACTGCATATCCGACAATATGGAGGACGCGGAATATACCCCCAATGCACGTCCCATGCCGGACGCCGCCATCACGGTAAATTTTCCGTTGATATACCCTTTTTTCAGGGATGTCATATCTAAATTCTTTACTTCCACATCCACTATTCCGGAGCCGTCAAGCTTCAAGGTAAAGCTTCCGCTGATTTTTCCGCCAAATACCTTGCCGGAACCGATAACGGATACTTCCCCGCTGTTAACGTTGATGCTCCCTTTATAACCAAACTTACTTCCGTTTCGAGGATTCATGTAGGAAAAAGAAATCTCGTTCCAGCTGTTGGGAAATTCAATGGTTCTGCCTATAATGCGGCCTTTATTATCCACATATACCGTCATTTCCAGCTCGTCATGATATGTAATATTATAATCCAATTCATCAAGGATTTGCGCGATATTGTCCTGAAAAGCCTCGTAATATTCATCGCCGTCGCGGTATTTCAATATATCCAATTCCGTCTCCGCCGCCAAATCGAACAATTCCGTCAGCAGCGCTTCCACATCTTCATCCTCTTGCAGCTCCTCCAAGATCTCCGTCATAATATTTTGTATATCGTTTTTGTCCAAATAGAGCTCCAGAGTCGTACATGTCTGAGATATACTTCCTACTCTTATCGTCCTCCCCATCCTCATTTTGACATCGTTGATATTGTCAAAGAGCATATTTAAATATTTTTCCGCCAAAGCCTCGATTTCTTTTTTATCCGGATATTCATTATATAGTATTTCCAGCAATTCCAAAGTCTCCGAATATTCCTCGGGTTCCATGCCGAAAACGTCATAAAAGTATTCCACGAACTCCTTTTGTTCCGTATCCACGGCCAGATAAGTCTTAGACAGCTCAAGGATCCCAAGATATGCCGCCTCATCTTTGAAATCTATTATTCCGTCCATAGTGAGCAGTCTCGTGCCGTCGGTTTCCAGCCCCAAAACACCTTGTATCACACTGTCCCTATTATTGGACTCAAAAGAAACTGCCCATTCTTCCGGCCATGAAATATCCGCGCCTGCCTCTTCCATTACCTCCATGGCGGCTTCTCCAAACTCCACCCGGAGCTCTCCGCTGACGCTCCGGTCATATCTATGTAAATACTCCAGAAAATAGTTTATGTAATAGTCTGAGATTACCCTTGCGCTTTCCTTCAAGGATCTTCTCTCCACCCAGCAATAATATTCCTCCGGAGACGAAAAATATCTATGGAAATAGTTGCTCAGCTTTGAGCCGTTGGCCGCCGGAACCAAAGCCAGAATACACAAAATCCCTAAAACCGCTCTGGAAATCCATGTCTTTTTGCGGACGCCCAAAACCGCACATACTGCGTTTTTGCAGCGGAGCCTGCCTTTAGCTTTTGAAGGCTTCTCCTCGGGGATACATGGAGGCAGAATTCTCCCCATATCAGACGCTCCTTCTGCTCCCGCCTGAGCCTTCTCTGCCTTCCCATCTTTTGTTCCATTTCCGGCTGCGACGGCTCCTTCCGTCTCCGCTTCAGCATTCGGCGCGAAACGGGTTATCACCATTTCCTCCGCTTCTGTCCCTCTCTCTTCCTCCGGCGCGGAATGGGTATCGGATACAGGTTCCGTAACGCGTGTTCCGCATTTCGAGCAAAATCTATCCTCTTCGAACAGTTCGCTGCCGCAATTTTTACATACCATATTTTATTCCACGCCTTTCCCGTATCCTTCCGGTAAACTAAAACCTCTCTTTCTCTCCCGCAGTGTACCGGGCCGTAACTGAAATGAACTTAACAGTCCTGCTTGTATCTTTCGGGAAGCAAGAACAGAAGAAATAAAGAGTTTTGTGATTGTATTATATCATTCATTTTATATTTTTCAAAACTTTTCTAAACCGCGCTGCTTCTTCTCTCATTTCTTCTTTCACTCTTCTAATGCATGCCGGCATCGGCGGCACAAACAATCAATAAACCGGTGCAAGTCCGTAAGAATCGCTGAGGCGATTCTTACAACTGCTTTAGCAGTTTGGGGAGAAGCTCTGCTCCGCAGAGCGTGAAATCACTTAGGGAGGTCCTTTCGAGCTTAGTGATTTCCTCCACACTTGCCGCCATCGGCGGCACAAACAATTTATGAACTGGTGCAAGTCCGTAAGAATCGCTGAAGCGATTCTTACAACTGCTTTAGCAGTTTGGGGAGAAGCTCTGCTCCGCAGAGCGTGAAATCACTTAGCGAGGTCTTTCCGAGCTTAGTGATTTCCTTCACACTTCCCCCTCATAAAATGCCCGAAAAGCCTGTTGCGTATATACATTATCAATCCCCGCGCCAAATTCCCGGACAGAGTGCATTGCCAGCATAGGAATCCCTATATCCACCGTAGGAATGGTGGTGAGGCTGGATATCGCCGGTCCAATAGTGGAGCCGCCGGCCAAATCATTTCTGTTCACAAACTTTTGACAAGGCACTCCCGCTTTTGCACAGGCTTCCATAAAGCAGGCTGCGGTCAATGCCGTTGTGCTGTAACGCTGGGATGCGGAGTATTTAATGACAGGGCCTCCGCCTAAGACGGGACGGTTCTCCGGATCGTGCTTATCGCTGTAATTGGGGTGGACGGCATGAGCGGTATCGGCAGATATGGCGAGGGAATTTGCCACCGCCCGGAAATATGCTTCATCTGTGAAACCAAGGTTTTTACAGATTCGGTTCAATATATGCATCAAAAATCCGGAATGGGCGCCCTGAGCGGAAGCGCTTCCCACTTCTTCATTGTCAAAAGCTGCAAAAACCTTGAAGGGCTTTCCACTGTCCTTTGCCTCCGACAACGCCGTTAATCCCGCATACACCATAGCCAGATCGTCTATCCGGGATGCGGAGATAAACTCTTCCTTACTCCCCGTGAAGATTCCTTTCTGGTACTCATATAAAAATAATTCAAACTCCCAAATATCCTCTTTATGAATGCCCGTTTCTTTGTCTATTAAGTCCAATAAATAGTCCTCTTTTGCCATGCCTTCTTCTTTCATGGTCATAAGCGGCAGCATTTCCGTCTGCTTATTGTAGGAACAATTATCGTTCACCTCTCTATGAAAATGAATGCAGAGATTGGGAAGAATAAAAACCGGCTTGTCAATCCGAATCAATTTCTCCTTCAAAATACCGTCCTCTTTTACAATCACTCGCCCCGCCACGGCCAGAGGTCTGTCAAACCATGTGCTTAATATGGCTCCGCCATAGATTTCCACATTTGCCTTTACATAACCTTCCGGTGTCACCGTACAGGTTCCCGGTTTTATTTTCAAGCAAGGTGAGTCCGTATGCGCGCCGATTATTCGAAAGCCCTCCTCTTCGAGGCGGCCGCCGCCTACGGTGAAAGCAATGATACAAGACATATTCTTTACTACAAAATATCTGCCACCCTGTTCCAATGACCACTGTTCCTTTTCCGCCAATTCCTTAAAACCGTTGTCCCTCAGAAGTTTAACCGCATTCTCCACTGCATGAAAAGCGGTGGGACTGTCGTTTAAATATTGTAACAGTCCTTCCGAAAATCTCCGCTGTGCGCTCTTGTCCATCTAATGCTGCCTCCTTAATCTTTTATTGTCTTTCATACCGCATTCGGCGGCATGATGCTTACCTCTTTGCTATGTGATGTCTCTTTGAATTGTGTCCGCCGCCGTCAAGGGTATTCACCGAAGAACACTATCAATATTATTTTCACACCAGTAGATCGTCTTTGTCAAGTTCCGATAGTTCTTCCGGTTCCTCCTCTGCAGCGGTTCATACCCGGTTACTTTTCACATCCACGCTACCGCAAAAAGTTTTCTCGCACGAAACCGCTGCTTTGCGGTTTCTGTGCATGTGTTACTGATTACGAAGTGAACAATAACCATATCCAATGAGCTTATTAAAAATTTTTTTAATATCTATTGACAGATATATCGAGGTGCGATATAGTATATAGCAGTACGATATATAGAAGTAAAAGGGAGGCGTGTTATTTTGGATCGACATTTAAAGAAAGTTTATGTTCCTATGACCGAAACAGCCTTTTACATCCTTTTATGTTTGAAAAAACCGAATCACGGCTACGGAATTGTTCAAACAGTTGAAAAAATGACCGACGGTGAGGTACGGCTTGCACCCGGTACTATGTACGGCAGCTTATCGAAAATGGAAAAGGATGGTTTAATTCAGTTTATAAAGGAAGAAGACAAACGCAAAATCTATCAAATTACAAATTTAGGATCGGAAATACTGCAAATCGAATTGAAGCGCATTGAACGATTATATCGAAATTCGCAGGAGGAACTGTAAATGGAAACAAAAAAGGCATTTAAATTGTTTACAATATTCCAATACAAAGAAGAACAGGATTATCTTCGGAAAATGCATCAATCGGGTTGGAAATTTATCAAGGTATCGAAACTTTCCGTTTACCATTTTGAAAAATGCATACCGGAAGATGTGATTTATCAGCTTGATTACAACCGGGACGGCATTAAAAATATCGACGAATATGTAAAGATGTTCAACGATTGCGGTTGGGAATATCTGCAATGCTATACCGGATATAGCTATTTTCGAAAATCCGCAGCGGAAGCAACAGGGACAGAGGAAATATTCTGTGATAACGATTCACGATTACAGATGTGGGTGCGTGTATTGAAAAGGAGATTATCTTTGTTGGCTATACTATTATTATGCTTATACGTTCCTCTATGCATAATTGTTTCCCTATTGATAAATAGTCTGGCTCTGGGCACCTGTATGGCTGCCGTCATACTTGGAATAGTATTCTTATTCTATGTTATAACTTTTATTTGGTTTGTTATATAATATCCGGAAATTAAAGCAAAGGAGGTAGATTTTGTTAATAAATTATAGTACTGAAATATAGCAAATTATAGGAGGAATTATTATGGATCGATTTAAGAAAGTGTACAGCCAAGGCGTAATTGAAGTGATGGAGATCTGGATTGACACAGAAACAGGTGTAAACTATCTGTTTCGCAGAAGCGGAAATGCAGCAGGCTTCACCCCGCTGCTTGATAAAGAGGGAAAAACAGTAATAACCCCTTAATTTTCGTTTCACAGCAGTACAATCAAACAGGGTGATAGTCTCCGTTTAGAAGCCGGGGCATGGCCCCCCAATCGAGGCGCTGCCGTCACAACGGCATAAAAGCAGTATCTCTGAAAAGATATGCTGCTTTTTTTGTGGGCATTTTAAAAAAATGTTTTAGAACGCGTTCAAAATGCTTTCTTTGGAGTGTAAATGTTTCCGAAATCTCCGGCATGATGCGCCATGATGCACCACTTAAATGTTACAGAAAGAAACGAGGAATCCGTTTATGACAGTATGTAAAAATATGTCTGTTTTGCGGTTTCTGTGCATATGCTACTGGTCACGGAGTGAGCAGCAGCATATTTATAGATACTAAAATATCTTAATATACCTTGACAGGTGATGTATATTATTGTATGTTATATTTAAGCAAAAAAAGTATTTTGTACCATATCTGGCGAAACTCCGAAGAATAAAGCAGGCTGAAAATGAATGATTCGGTACACTGGACAGATATGGAATAACTGCCCCAGACGGCAGGTTGACACCAACGGCATAAACCGCAGCAGACGGTACAGGCCGCTATCAGCAACACAAGTTGTCGTAAACGGCAACTGGAACAGGAGGAAATTATGTCCATTACATCCGACATCCTCAGAGGGCACACCGAGGCAATCATCCTTTCACACCTTTTAGAGCAGGATAGTTATGGTTATCAGATCAACAAGGACATTATGAAGAAAACCAACAACACCTATGAATTAAAGGAGGCCACTCTCTATTCGGCTTTCAGGAGACTGGAACAGGCCGGCTATATCAGAACTTATTGGGGTGACGAGACGGTGGGAGCAAGACGCCGCTACTATGCCATAACCGATGAGGGCACAAAGGCATATAACGGGTATAAACAGGAATGGCAGGAAGCTAAGGCAATCATAGACAAACTGTTAAAATAACAGTATTTTCAGGAGGAAAACCCAATGAAAGAAAAAATCAAACAGCATTTCGATCTATTATTTAATGAGGCGCCGAAAACAAGAAAAGCTCTCGACTTAAAACAAGAAATGATACAAAACGCTATGGATAAATATGATGATTTGATAGCGGACGGGAATTCCGAGAGAGACGCTTATCAAAATGTAATCGATTCCATCGGAGACGTACATGAGCTTTTTCCTGAATTGGAAGAGAAAAATCTTTTTACACTTCCGGAAAAGGACAGAAAGAAAAAAGCGATGTTAACGGCAGTTGCAGTGGGCTTGTATATTTTTGCAGGAGCGGTATTCTTTTCCTTTGGACTCATTGACAACACCAGCCTCGGTTATTATCTTGATTTTTCCAACCTTGGTCTGGTTATAGCGATGCTCATTTGTATCGCACCTACCATCATGCTTGTGTATGCGGCAAATATGTATCCCGACTATACGAAAAAGGACAATGATGATATGGTGGAAAAGTACAAAGAAGTCAGATACAGCAGTAATAGGCAGAAAGCAGTGAAAAGATCCATTTCTTCCATAATATGGACTCTTGCAGTGGTTCTATACTTTGTCATCAGCTTCACTACTTATGACTGGCATATTACATGGATCATTTTCCTGATAGCACTGTGTATCCAATCCATAATAGGATTGATTTTCACTTTAAAAGATGACGGCAGCCGCCTGTAAATAAACAACCGCTCTTTTTCAATATACTTCCAAATGCCCGCTTCTGCGGGCATTTATATCAGAATTATGAAATGCCTTTTTCAAACTATACGGTGACACTTATCATTTTATCGAAAGGACATTCTATGAAAAAAATAAGAATAACATTGATTGCAGCATTATGCATGATCACTGCGGGACTTTGTATTCTGCTCGCATACGGACTGGCAGGCGGCAATTTATACAGGCACACAAATCATAGCAATTACCCCGATGTACAGAAAGTGCTTGAAAAAGAAATATCTCTTGACGGAATCGACAGCATTTCCGTATTATATGGCATGAACCACCATGACATTTATATTTATGGAAGTCAAAGCGACACCGTACTTATTAAGGAATACGGCTATTCCGAGACGGCTGAGAAGGAACTCTCCACAATAACGGAGAACGATAACAGCCTTGAGATAAAAGGCGCAAGATGGAACCATAGCAATATGGAATTTGGCCTGTTTTACTTTAATAACGAATACAACTGCCCACATTATATGGAAATCTTCCTTCCGTCATCCTATCATGGAGAGCTACTGTTGGAGACTGCCAGCGGAGAGATTTATTCCGATATTGATATTGTTTCGGAACAGGATGTCTCTATTTCCAGTATCAGCGGAGATATCTCTTTTCCTTCCGTAACTGCAAAAAGTGCGGACGTCACTTCCACCAGCGGAAATGTGACAATGGAAACTATTCGAACAGACGCTGACGGTTCTACAGGAATCATTCATATAAGCACCACCAGCGGAGATGTGCATATAACGGAGCTTACGGGAAAAACAGAAGCGGAAAGCACCAGCGGAAATCTGACCATTGAGACAATCAAGGGAAATACACTACTGAGAACCACCAGTGGAGATATTTGTTTAACGGAAATCACAGGAACGATAGATGCGGAAAGCACCAGCGGAAATGTAACGGCGGATATTCTTTCGGGAGACACACAGATCAGGACGACAAGCGGCGATGTCAGTGTTAATCGTCTCGACGGAAATCTTCAACTCAATACCACAAGCGGATATGTTAAAATCCTTGGGGGTGAAGGAGAAAGAGTGGTATCCACAGCCTCAGGTGATATTACGATAAATGGAGACGGAGGCAGCTTTCAGACCGACACACAGAGCGGCGACGTTCTGGTCTCCCTTCTGAATGCTTCAGGAAATATAAAAACTACCAGCGGAGAAATACGGCTGGAATTGGGAGAGCTCACCGGAGACCTGAATATCAACAGCAGCAGCGGAAATGCGGTTATTCATCTCTCGGAAGAAAATGCATTTGAATTTGACGCGGAAACTACCAGCGGAGTAATTAAGACTTTCTTTGATAACAATCTGAATATCTCCTCCGACAGGGACTATGCCCATGGTATGTATGGTACGAATATATCGGGACATCTGGTACAAATCAAAACCATAAGCGGAGACGTGACGGTGGATAATAAGATAAAAAAATAGTTCTGCTATAGTAAAAGGAGATTTGCGTTCACTGCAAATCTCCTTTTGCAAATTCCTTTTATTTCATCTTAAAATCATTCACCGATTACTCAGCATAAAAGCTTTTATCAATCGTCTAATCTATGATTTGAAAATCTGCCCACAGTGCCATTCGTCCGGCTGTCTTCCTGTTGCCGGGAATCCGGCTCATCAATTGATGGGTCGTTTGTACCCTGTACGCTGTCCTGCGGAGCCTCCTCCTTTTGAGTGTCCGGTTCTGACAGGATTACAGGATCCGGCAATTCAATAGGACTGGGAATATCCACACTGTCGGACACGTTTTTCTCCGGCACGGCATCTTCGGTTGCTCCGAAAGCTTCTGCTTCGGTAAAACCGGCTGACTCGGAACCTTCTCCTTTTCCCTTAGATATATCTGTAATATCGCCCTTACCTTCCTTCTCTTCCTTCGGATCGGGCAGCCCCTTCTCCTTGCGGAAGATCTGCATGAATTCCTTGCCTGTAATGGTTTCTTTCTCGATCAGGAACTCTGCCAGCTTATCCATCAGCTCTCTGTTATCCCGCAGCAGCGCCAGTGCCTTCTCATAGCTCTCCTTTAATATCTCCACCACTTCGGCGTCGATTTCCGCCGCAGTGGAATCACTACAGTTCAGCGCGGTTCTGCCCTCCAGATACTGGCTCTCCACGGTAGCCAGACCCATGAGGCCGAACTTTTTACTCATACCGTACCGTGTCACCATATTGCGGGCTATGTCGGTAGCCTTCTCAATATCGTTTGCCGCACCGGTAGTTACCGTATCGAATACGATTTCTTCCGCCGCCCGTCCGCCGACCAGACTTACAAGCATGTCTCTAAGCTCCGCTTCCGTATTCAAATATTTCTCTTCTTCGGGCACATGCATGACATAGCCCAGCGCTCCCATGGTACGGGGCACAATGGTAATCTTCTGAACCGGCTCGGAATTCTTCTGTAAAGCGCTGATCAGTGCGTGGCCCACCTCATGATAGGATACGATCTTGCGCTCCTCCTTGCTCATAATGCGGTCTTTTTTCTCCTTGCCTACCAATACCACCTCCACCGCATCAAACAAATCCTTCTGGCAGACATATTCTCTGCCTTCCTTGACAGCGTTGATGGCCGCCTCATTAATCATATTGGCAAGATCAGATCCCACCGCGCCGCTGGTAGCAAGGGCAATAGCATCCAAATCCACGGTTTCATCCATTTTGACATCCTTGGAATGCACCTTCAATATTTCCACACGACCCTTTAAATCAGGCTTATCTACAATAATACGTCTGTCGAAGCGCCCGGGGCGAAGCAAAGCTTTGTCCAGAATCTCCGGCCGGTTGGTAGCGCCTAAGATCAGGATACCCTTGGAACTGTCAAAGCCATCCATCTCCGAGAGCAGCTGATTCAAGGTCTGCTC
This sequence comes from uncultured Acetatifactor sp., assembly GCA_910589655.1. GTDB lineage: Bacteria > Bacillota > Clostridia > Lachnospirales > Lachnospiraceae > Acetatifactor. Next base: position 11,615 of record CAJUTJ010000028.1, read on the forward strand.
ACGCTCTTCGTTTCCGCCGCCATACTTAGAATCTCTGCTGCGTCCGATAGCGTCAATCTCGTCGATAAAAATAATACAGGGAGCATTCTTTGTAGCTTCCTTAAACAGATCGCGGACACGGCTTGCACCCACGCCCACGTACAATTCAATAAAATCGGAACCTGTCAGAGAGAAAAAGGGGACATGCGCTTCTCCTGCCACCGCCTTGGCCAGCAAAGTCTTACCTGTACCGGGAGGACCCACCAGCAGCGCACCCTTGGGCAGTCTTGCACCGATTTTGGAATATTTTCCGGGATTGTGCAGGAAGTCCACCACTTCCACCAAGGATTCCTTTGCCTCGTCTTCACCGGCCACATCTTTAAAAGTAACGCCGGTTTCTTTTTGCACGTATACCTTCGCGTTGCTCTTGCCCACACCCATAGGGCCGCCGCTGCCGCCCATTTTACGGAATACCACACCCAGCAGAATCCACATCAGCCCCACGGGCAGAATGATGTATAAAAACACATCCAGCAGACGGCCCGAATTGTCACTGAGCACACGGCTGCCGTCGATATCACCCTGTTCTTCCAGTCTGGAAGTCAATGTATCCAGATCTTCCATCAGAATAGTGGAATAAGTCTTGGAAGTGTTTGCCGGATAGAACAGATATCCGTCCGCGTTCCCGCCGGATAAGTTCTCCTCTTTTTTCAGAGTAAAAAGGATCTGCCCCGTGCTCTGCACCTCCACGGCTTCCACTTTCCCTTCGCCGATATACTGCAGAAACTGGGTATAGCTGACCTCCTGCCCTACGGCAGTACTGCCAAATACCATATTCCAAAGCATAAAGGCAATCAATACGGTGCTGAGAGCCGCCAGCACCATCATGGTCACATTGGGCTTACGGGGCGGCTGGTTCCCGTTTCCCCCGTTATTGCCGCCGGGATTATTTCCGCGGTTTCCGCCGTTATATCCCCCGCCGTTATCGTATTGGTTCATTTGATTGTCCATAGTAACTCCATTTCTGTTCTTTTATCTATATTCTTACAACAGCAATCCGGCTGCGAACCATATATAATATATGCCGCTACTATTCATTCGGAGCCTGAACTGTCAGCGATACCAAATCTATTATATTATAGATAGAATGAATTGATAAATCAATAGCAGAAATATGAAAAAAACATCTCAACTCTTAAAGATTTCTAAACTTTTTCCCATTCCAATATGAAATAATCTGTGATAGAATGATAGGGTATTTTTATTTTACCGGAGGATTCATTTCCTTAGTTACACAGAAACAGCACAAATACTTCCATGCCGGTGTACATACCGTTCCCTTTCAGCAGAACGGCCCGGAACAAGATTTCCATCTGCAGGACGGCTCCGAATTGCGCCGCATTGTTGAGAAAAGCTAAAGCTTCGGGCAATCCGTTGAGCGGAACAGGAATCGGCCGGTACACAGGTTCAGAAACGAGGGGCTCATGAAAATAGGTTTTGACAACGAAAAATATTTAAAAATGCAATCGGAGCACATAAAAGAGCGAATCGGCCAATTCGGGGACAAGCTTTATCTGGAATTTGGCGGCAAGCTTTTTGACGACTATCACGCCTCACGTGTGCTTCCCGGTTTTGCACCCGATTCTAAACTGCGGATGTTAATGCAGCTTTCCGACTGCGCGGAAATCGTTATTGTCATCAATGCCGCAGATATTGAGAAGAATAAAGTCAGGGGGGATCTGGGCATCACTTATGATGTGGATGTACTGCGCCTTCGGGACGAGTTCCAAGAGAAGGGGCTTTATGTGGGCAGCGTGGTCATCACACATTATTCCGGCCAGAACAGCGCCGACCAGTTTAAAGCCAAGCTGGAAAAAAAGAATATAAAGGTCTACCTGCATTACACCATTGAAGGGTATCCTTCCAATATTCCCCTGATTGTCAGCAAGGACGGTTTCGGAAAAAACGATTATATCAAAACCACCAGACCTTTGGTAGTCGTTACCGCTCCGGGACCCGGAAGCGGTAAAATGGCAACCTGCCTTTCACAGCTTTACCATGATAATTTGTGCGGAATCAAAGCCGGCTATGCAAAATTTGAGACTTTTCCCATTTGGAACCTTCCGCTGAAGCACCCCATCAATCTTGCCTATGAGGCCGCCACCGCTGATTTGAACGATATTAATATGATTGATCCGTTCCATCTGGAGGCTTATGGGGTAACTACCGTGAATTATAACAGGGATATCGAGATCTTCCCTGTGCTGAACGCCATTTTTGAAGGTATTTACGGCGAAAATCCTTATAAATCCCCCACCGATATGGGAGTCAATATGGCGGGGAACTGTATCATTGACGACGAAGCATGTTGTGAGGCCTCCCGCATGGAAATTATCCGCCGCTACTATGCCTCCTTAAACAAGATGGTACAGGACGGCGCTTCGGAAAATGAACTTTATAAAATAGAGCTGTTGATGAAGCAGGAAAAAATTTCCACGGATGACAGAAAGGTAACGGTGGCTTGCAGACAGCGTGCGGAAAAACTGGGCGTCCCCACCGCCGCAATCGAGCTTCCCGGTCAAAGGATCATTACCTCCAAGACCTCCGATTTTCTGGGTGCGTCCGCAGCCCTTTTGCTGAACGCTTTGAAGGATCTGGCCGGTATTGACCATAGCGTGAAACTGATTAAACCGGAGGCCATTGCACCCATTCAGGATCTGAAGGTACGATATCTGGGCGGGCGGAATCCCCGGCTTCATACCGATGAAGTGCTCATCGCCCTCTCTCTGGCGGCTTGCACGGACGACAATGCCAAATACGCCATGGAGCAGCTGCCCAATTTGAAGGGTTGTCAGGTGCATACCTCCGTTATGCTCTCCGAGGTGGATGTTAAGATTTTCAAGAAACTGGGCGTGGACTTAACCAGTGAACCCATACAAACCTCCAGAAAAAAATACTGAAACACGGCGGCATCGGAAGACAAAAACAGCGCATAAGCGAAAGCAAAACCGGCGGAACTATTTGCAATTGTCTGCAAGCAGTGCCGCCGGTTTTTACCACAGGCTGAATTTCCGGTCCTTCTTTAAAGCTCCACATCCCGCCTGCCGCCTTCCGCGGTGCAGATTGATACGGTAATATCATTCCCCGCCCGTTTCAGTTCCCGGACGTATTCACCTTCCCCCAATCCCACAACGGCAATCTCATTTTCCTGCCAATCATAAACGGCATCCTGTCCCCCACCCGGCACCACATAGATAACGCTTTCCATGGGATTCTCCCACTGCTCCCAATTTTCATCCCACGTGAGACACACTCCGGTGTAAGTATATTCCCACTCCTGTGTATCCCTATGGAAAAAACCATAAAAAGTATTGGTGGGACAGATATGTCCTTGCACCATAACATAGTCTCCGATTTCCTCTACTCCCGTAACCCCGTTCACTGCATCGCATAGTTCTGTGATGTCATATTTTTTTCCGTCGATTTGCACCACAACATCCGACACGGTTACGATAGATCCGGAAGACGGCGGAACTATTTCCCGGCTCAGGCTCTGACCGTCTGCTGCCGGATTATTTGGCTCCTTTGTATCCGGATTCGGTTGACTCCTCCATAACATTACCGCCAGAACGGCCGCCGTTCCCACTCCTGCTGCACCCACCGCTATTTTATACTTCATCCTACACCTCCATGTCACACCCTTGCTGTGACTTATATCCGAATGAGAAATGACTGCTTCAAACTGCTTATGCAGCCGTTACTATTTCTTATCCTCCGGAATACCATGTACCGGCCGGATTCTTTTCTGCGAAATAGATTCCTTAATTTATTGTTCATGCAGCAGACTCATCTTTAATTCGAACATGGCCGGGCTCATATCAAGATAATGCGTATGGGAATTCTCAAACCGCTGTTCTTCCTTCCATATCTCATGATCCAGCTGATTTCTCACATAGTCCCTGATTTCTTCCAGTCCGGGCAGTTCATATACCAGTTCGCCGTTCTGGAATATCTGTTTCTGCAGCGGCTTAAAAGTGCAGTTTACAAAGCTTCTGTTTTTCCAATAATGAATGGGATCCACATAGCGGACAGGGCCGGCAGTGTCAATCTGCTCTCCTTTCACGGTGAGATAATCCGCCACCGCCTTACCCTCCTGATCATAGACCCTGTAGATTTCCTTAATGCCCGGATTTGTAATCTTCTCCGCAGTCTCGGATATCTTAATCTTGGGCACGAAGCTGCCGTCCTTCTCCACTGCCGCCAGCTTGTAAACCGCCCCGAAAACAGGTGTCGTGGAGGAGGTTATCAGCTTTTCCCCTACGCCATAGCTGTCAATTAAAGCCTCCTGCCTGTTTAAGGAGGATATGGTATACTCATCCAGACTGTTGGATGCCACAATCATACAATCCTTCAGTCCCCCGTCATCCAGCAACTTTCTCGCCTCTTTAGACAGGTAAGCAAGGTCTCCCGAGTCCAGACGGATCCCTTTCAGTCTCTTTCCCATAGGCTCCAGAATTTCTCTGGCCACACGGATGGCATTGGGCACACCGCTGCGCAGCACATCATAAGTATCTACCAAAAGCACGGTAGAATCGGGATAGCTTTCCGCATAAGCCTTAAACGCTTCAAATTCATTTTCAAAGGACATTACCCAGCTGTGCGCCATGGTGCCGGAAATAGGAATCCCGAACATTTTTCCCGCCAGCACCGTGGCCGTACCCACTGCGCCGCCGATGTAGGCGGCTCTGGCTCCATATACCGCCGCATCCACATTATGCGCCCGCCTTGCCCCAAAATCGGACACCGGCTTACCGTTTGCCGCCCGTACAATCCGGTTGGTCTTCGTGGCAATCAAGGACTGATGGTTAATTTGAAGCAGAACCGCCGTTTCGATCAATTGTGCGTCAATCAGAGGAGCAACCACCGTCATAATAGGCTCGTTGGGATACATGATAGTGCCTTCGGGCATGGCATAAATGTCCCCTTTGAATTTAAAATGAAGCAGGTAATCCAGAAATTCTTCCGTAAACAGATTCCGGGAACGCAGATATTCCACATCTTCTTCACTGAAATGCAGATTCCTGATATACTCCACCACCTGTTCCAGTCCCGCAAATATGGCAAATCCCGCATTATCCGGATTCTTCCTGTAAAACACATCAAATGCCACCATGGTTTCCTGATTCTTTTGGTTGAAATAACCGTTGGACATGGTAAGCTCATACATGTCCATTACCATAGAAATGTTTCTCTCGCTAAATTGAGTCTTTTTCACTTTTTCCTCCATTCCGAAGCGGCACAAACAATCAATGAATCGGTGCAAATCCGGAAGAATCGCGCAAGCGATTCTTCGAGGAATGATTTAGTTTCTCTTAGGTTGTGTTTTTTACAACCTTAGAGAAACTTCATTCCTTTCACACTTCTTCCGCGATGCGTTAATTTATACATCCAATTTCATATCTCCGAACTTAATCCAGCCCTTCTTCCTCATAAATTCCGAAATGCCGAACGCCAGCACTGCAGGAAGTATGATCTGCAGCAGTAAAATTTCCGCCAGCACCAGCGGAGGCGCCATCCCCTCGCTGACCATGGTTTGATAGGCATTAATCTGTCCCACCAGACCCGCCGTGCCCATGCCAGAGCCTGTGGCATTGTTGGTCATATGCAGCAGGCATGTGGATATGGGACCCAGAATAGCCGAAGTGATAATTGCCGGCAGCCAGATAATAGGCTTTTTCACTATATTCCCGATTTGCAGCATACTGGTTCCCAAACCCTGTGCCAGCAGCCCGTTTGCTTTATTTTCCCGATAAGATGCCGCCGCAAATCCAACCATATTGGCGCAGCAGCCCACGGTAGCCGCACCTGCCGCAATGCCCTCCAGTCCTAAAATAATGCCTAATGCGGCGGAGCTGATGGGAAGCGTCAATATGATTCCCATCAGTACGGACACTGTGGCTCCCATGAGAAACGGCGCCTGTTCCGTGCCCCAGTTGATGACGGAGCCGAGCCATGTCATAAAATCGGAGATACCGGGGCCTAAAAGCAGCCCCACTGCGGAGCCGGAGACAATACACGCAAACGGTGTGACCAAAATATCCACCTTTGTTCTGCCGGAGACCAGACGTCCTATGTACACAGAAGTAACCGCCGCCAGAAAAGCACCCAGAGGCTCACCCACCCCCGCCAAGACCACATTTCCTTCTACCAAAATGGTGCCTGCAATAATTTTACCGGCGTAGGCTCCTACCATACCGGCCACAGCCGCCGAGACAGTGGTCAAGGGGCTGGATTTCAGCCTCTGTGCCGTTCCGATGCCGATTCCCGCTCCTGTCACTGCGCCTGCCGCCTTCCCGATCAGGAAGAGATAGTCTCCCGCCGCTCCCGGAATCAGCTTGCCGACCTGCTGAATGATCGTTCCGATAATCAATGTGGCAAATAATCCCGTAGCCATACCGCTCAGCCCGTCAATAAAAATTTCCTTTAGTACTTCCCTTACCTTTTTCATAACTCCCCCTCGTATCCTTTCACTCTTCCTGTCATGATGCCATGGCGCACAAACCATATCAATCTGAATGTATGCCGCAATTCTTCATTTCCTTCATGCTTCCTGTCATGATGCCATGGCGGCACAAACAATCGGTAAACTGCCGCAAATCCGGAATTACGCTTCCGCAGACTCCGCCCGCTGCGCCTTCCGGCGCTCTTTACTTTATGTCCACTTGAACATTTTTCACAGTCATATTTTCCACAATGTCTTCCGCAAAACCGTTATTCCGAGCCGTTATCCGGAGATTTTCAAAAGTAAAATCCGCCAAATGATACTGATCCTCCTGGGGGGTCACGTTAAAATAGGTATTACATTCACAAATACAATTCCGTATGGTGATATGCCCGCTGTGGGATATGGGCAGATCGGTTCTGCCCTTCAAATCGAAAAACTGCGTCCACGGCTTAATGGTGACAAAGTTCGTTACCTTTATCTCCACATCCTCCACCGTGATATATTCATAGCACTGAGGCGTATCGGGGCGCATTTTCAGCCACAGGAAATTAGCCGCGTTATTCACCTTCAGTCTGCGGATTATAATATTGCGGTTATGTATGGACTCGGAGCCGCAGGTCAGACAGCCGTGGCAGAACCCGTAAGTACAGTCCTCCACTATGATCCTTTCATTGCCGCCGTTTTCCGGCGCGGAATCCGCCCAAGGCCCTTTACCACCCTTTAAAACCACGGAATCGTCATTGACCTCCATATAGCAGTTTTTCACCAGAAAATCGGTGCATACGTCAATGTCAATGGCATCCGTACTGGGCGCCTTCACCGGCTCCGCAGGTGAAAAAATGCGGCAATTGATATATTTCACATGATGGCTCTTATAGATATGGTTCGTCCAGAAATGGGCATTCTGTAAATGCAAATCCGCAACCAGCACATTTTGCGAATTGGATATGTAGACAAGACGGGGCCTCTGCTCGTCCTTGTTGGTACAATGGGGATTCCATTTCCTTCTCAGCCAGAAGGCCTTCCAAGCACGCAGACCGTTGCCGTCAATAACACCGGGGCCGCACATGGTAAAGCCGTCCACATGATCGGCATTGATCAGCGCCGCAAAATAAAGGCATGTCTCTCCCTCGATACGAGTTTCGCATACCTTATAGTCCGAGGCATCATCGCTTCCCTTTAATGTGCCTCCCTCCGCCACATAGAGATTCACGCCTTGCTTAAAAAACAGAGAACCTGTCAGGTAAGTCCCCGCAGGTACTACAATCACACCGCCTCCCTGCTCTGCCGCCAGATCAATCAGATCCTGAATTTCTTTTGTATGGACTCTTCCGTCGTCCAATATATTGTACTTGGTCAAGACATACTGTTTTCCGAGATCTTCCAAAGCCGGAATCTTGGTGTCATAAAACCAGCTGTCAATAGGGGTTCCGTCGGGGAAAAACTCTGTTCCGATAATCTTCGTATTTGCTGCTTCCATAGGTATCCTCACTTTCTTTTTCTGCTCCTCTAAATTGCAAGGCTCACCAGCCCTCTCACATCTTCTTTCATCCGATGCAATGCATTTTGTACTCCCCCAAAGTGCCGCGTACACCCTGTGGAAAGCATTTTTCAAACACGCTCTAAGCTTATTTGCGTGTTCTTAAATTGTTTACATTTTTCTCCCAATTTTTAAACATTGTATAATAAATTTCCATGTTTTACAACAAAATCTTGAAAAACTTGAAAACCTGCAAAAAATATTAATTTTTTTTCATAATTATGATATAATCCTTAATAGTAAATGCGTTAGTATATAATGGATCAAATCCAGCCCCCATTAACACCGCATGTTGAATATCATTCATTCCTGAGGATAATGAGTCAAGTTTTCCTTCGTCAAAATCTAGGGAAACGCTGATTAAAGCGTTTCCCGCGCCGGATTTGCGCTGCGGAGCAGCATAAACTGCTGCAAATCCGTGCGCATCCGCCGGAGGCTCTAAGGAAACGATGATTTAATCAGCGTTTCCCTAAAAAACTTGCTTTGAAAATTTTGATTCATAACAGCCATGGCGAATGTTGTGAGGTATTTGACTGAGCAAGGGATACAGAAAGGACAAAAGATATGTCAAAAACAGCTCTCGTTATCGGTGCCGGCCCCGCAGGACTTACAGCCGCCTATGAATTATTGATCCGGTCCAAAGATATGAAGGTAATCGTTTTCGAAGAAAGCGACTGCTTCGGCGGTATCTCCAAAACCGTAAATTATAAAGGAAATCGTATGGACATGGGCGGCCATCGTTTTTTCTCAAAAATACCGGAGGTCAATGCATGGTGGGACAAAATGCTTCCCATGCAAGGACATCTGGCCTATGACGACATCATTTTAAAACGCCCCATGCCGCTGACAAAGGGCGGTCCCGATCCGGAAAAGGAAGACCGGGTGATGCTCACAAGACATCGTGTTTCCCGGATTTATTTTAATGAGAAATTTTTTGACTATCCTATTTCTTTAAAATGGGATACCCTGAAAAATATGGGATTTTTCACCACCATAAAAGTAGGCATCAGTTACCTGAGAGCCATTTTATTTAAGAAGCCGGAGGACAACCTTGAAAATTTCTACATCAATCGCTTTGGCCGCAAGCTCTATTCCATGTTTTTCGAATATTATACCGAAAATCTGTGGGGGCGCCACCCCAGCGAAATCGACGCATCCTGGGGAGCGCAGCGTGTAAAGGGAATGTCCATTGTAACCATTCTTAAGGATATTTTCGGTAAAATATTTAAAGTAAAAAACCGCAAGGTGGAAACATCTTTAATAGAAGAATTTAAATATCCTAAGCTAGGCCCCGGCCAGCTCTGGGAAGTTACCGCGGAAGAAATCACAAAGCTGGGCGGCACTATCTATAAAAATGCCAAAGTCACTAAAATACACAAGAACTCGGATAATGTCATAACCTCGCTGACTTATGAAAAGGACGGAGCCGAACATGAGATTGCAGGAGACTATATTATTTCTTCCATGCCTATCAAAGACTTGGTGGCAGGCATGAATGACGTTCCCGCCAACGAATCGCGCATTGCCTCCGGTCTCCCTTACCGCGATTATATGACCTTAGGTGTACTGGTTCCCAAAATCAATCTGGTGAACCAAACGGATATCAAAACGGTAAACAATATTGTTCCCGACTGCTGGGTGTATGTGCAGGACCGCAATGTGAAGCTGGGGCGTTTCCAGATCTACAATAACTGGTCGCCGTATATGATCAAAGATTTAAAAAATACGGTATGGATCGGTCTGGAATACTTTGTAAATGAAGGCGATACATTCTGGAATATGACGGAAGATGAGTTCTCCAAAATAGGCATTCAGGAAATGATTCGGCTGGGTCTGATCGATTCTGCCGACGCGGTGATTGACACTCATATGGAAAAAGTCAAGAAGGCATATCCCGCTTACTTTGACACTTATGACGAAATTGACACATTGGTGGATTACCTGAAAACAATCGACAACCTGTACTGCGTGGGACGTAACGGACAACACCGGTACAACAATATCGACCATTCCATGTGCACTTCCTTTGAAACGGTAAAAGCTATTTTAAGCGGCTCCAAAAATAAGGATAAGATCTGGAATGTCAATACCGAAAAGGAATACCATGAGGAAGCCTCCGCAAATGAAGTGGATTAAGACTTTTGAAGTTAAAGTTTGGATGTAACCTTCCAAATATTGATTGGAGTGCGCAAGAGGGTGTAAGTGTGAAGGAAATCACTAAGCTCGAAAAGACCTCGCTAAGTGATTTCACGCTCTGCGAAGCAGAGCTTCTTCACACGTAAGAATCGCTTGCGCGATTCTTACGGACTTGCACCAATTCGTTGATTGTTTGTGCCGACTGCGTCGGCATATTTGGAAGTGTGAAGGAAATCACTAAGCTCGAAAAAACTCGCTAAGTGATTTCACGCTCTGCGGAGCAGAGCTTCTTCCAGACTTGCACCTATTTGTTGATTGTTTGTGCCGCCGTTGGCGGCATGTCTGGAGGGTTGAATAAAATGCATATTCAGCTATTGATTCAAGTGTGTTCCGCAGCTCTTTTTTAAGGTGATTTTCCTACTCGATTTCACAAAACGCCGTTATGACATCCGTACCGCAGTCCATGGGAACCAGAAGGAATCTGCCGTCCCCGCTGTAAATAAAGTCAGTATTCATAGTCATTCCCTCCATGTGGGCATCCAGCTCAAGGACATAACAGTCTCCCTCGCCCCTCCCCACTGCAGGCAGCTTGTCTAAGTCACTGGTTCTGGCCGTATAAAAGCATTTTCCCGAATCTATCAGGCAAAAATATCTGAGAAATTCCTGATCACTGTCCTGCTCCTCCACTTGGCTCCCTTCCAGCCTGTCAAAAAAAGAGTCCAAAAAAGCGTTATATTCTTCTTGTGTACTTTCAACGGATATCAGCTCTGTAGGGCGATGGGGTGCGATCAGAGGCTCCTTTATGGCGGCATAGTATCCGGACAACGCATCCTCCATCCGAAAAGAATCCGTCACTTTAATCATATCCAGCTTCTCCACGTCTATCACATCCTGAAGAGTTCCTTCCCGCACGTCTGTCTCTGCCACCCCAAAGGCTTCCGTCAGGAACCGTGGTGTCACTGTCTGCAGCGTATCCCCGCCGCCAAGAAGTTCCCCACCACAGATTCCGTTATATTGTTCTATGAACTCCCCCCACCCTTCGGGGAAAACATCATATCCTCTACGGTAAATATTTTCTTCCTTCCCTTCTTCATTCAAATATCTCAATATGATGTAATAGGAAAGGTTCTTTCCTTCCTGAGCTTCCGGTAATCCTTCCACATAATCAGTCAAATACCGAAAAACCTCTTTATCCTGCATAAGGTCTTCTATCTTTATGGAATCCGTCAGATCCAGCCGTTCCGTCCTTCCTCCGCTTTCTCCGTCGGCGAAAAAAGCATAGTAGCTATAGGGATATGCCGCATGATATATGTTCTCCGGGTTCACGGCTGCGGAATAGACTTCCAGACTTCTCAGCCAAGGTTGGTTTTCTCCCCCAATCTCTTTTCCCTGCCGTTCTACCTGTACACATCCGGCCAGTGCCAAAAACGCTGTGGATATAATGCTCATAATAAATATTATCTTTCTCACACTAACCTCCATAATTCCGCTCTGCGGAATCTCAAATCATAATGAAAAATGCCTGTTTTGGGATTTTCGGTGTGAAACATAGAAGTTTTCCGCGCAATGCCCTCTGGCATGAGCGGCCGGAACTTCTTTCCACACTTTCAGACATGCCGCCATCGGCGGCACAAACAATGAATCGGTGCAAGTCTGGAAGAATCGCGCGTGACTTACAATCACTTCTTACCATTCTTTTTTGATGTCCTCAGCGGGAATATCATACTTTGCGGTAAACTCTTCCATGTCCTTACCGTCTCTTATCACCATAACTTCCGTGAATCTCCCCGTGCGGACATCCTTAAATCCCGCCACCTGCTCACCGGTACATATGCTGGAGCGTATGACCGGCCGCTGGTTTTCCTTGTCATAAGATTCTTTTACCGGCTTTCGTTTAAACATAGATTCCTCCCTAACATTCATTCCCGCCATCTGCGCGCCTCACTTCGCGATATATTTGAGCCTGATTGTGGCGCACATCTGTCAGAAAAATTTTCAAACACGCCCTAATATTTTCTCAACAAATGCTTGTAAATGACATTCCATGCAAAAACCTGAAACACCATATATCCGCCTAAAAACAGGACAATCATACGGGAATCTCCGATAATCTCCAACTGTCCCAAAATCCCGAAGACGACAATGGAAACGCTGATCACGCCAAGCCCCAACACATAAGCATATCGCCCCGACTTATCCCTGAGCTTTACCTTCAATTCATCATGTATCTCGATTTCTTCTTGCGCCAGCTTCTCCGCATACCGCTCTCTGTTCCCTTCCGCATTCCAGTATAGATACCTGCATACCATGGAAATACCGGAACACGCCGCCATAAAGGCCATGCCGAACAGAAGGCTGCTCAAACGACTGTCAATCAGTAATGTTATCATAAGAAAAATTAAACCGCCGACCGAATATACAATGCCTGCTTTCAAATTACTTTTTCTCATTTCCACTTCTCCCTTCATGAATAAAAATTTCTTCAATTTTTTTACCGAAAAAGTCCGATATCTCAAATGCAAGTTCCAGAGACGGATTATATTTTCCGTTCTCGATTGAGCTGACTGTCTGCCTCGAAACACGGATCGCTTTTGCAAATTCTTCCTGATTCATGCCCAAGACTTTCCTCAGCTCTTCCACCCTGTTTTCCACAAAATTATTCCTCCCTTCCCTACCATTTTTAATGCAAGACTGTCATGTAACCGCATTATTTGAAACGTTTTGTTCAAATTTCTCAATGTAAAATAACTCTTTTTTGTCAAGTTTCCTTTACATTTTGTAGTATAACATAAACCTCTCTAATCGTCAAGGTTCCTTTACACTTTAAATTGCAAATAACTCTCTCTAGCCGTTTATCTTTCTTTTCATTTAAATTACAAATAACTCTCTCTAATCGTTTATCTTTCTTTTCATTTAAATTACAAATAACTCTCTCTAATCGTTTATCTTTCTTTTCATTTAAATTGCAAATAACTCTCTCTAATCGTTTATCTTTCTTTTCATTTAAATTGCAAATAACTCTCTCTAATCGTCTTTTTTCTTTTCATTTTTAATTAAAATTAACTCTTTCTAATTATCAATGTTCCTTTACATCTCAAATCATACTTGATACACGCATACGTTTAAACCGCCATAGATACGCCTGAGGCAAAATGTACGGAAGAACGCCAATACGAATTAAATTCCAGAAGCATCTGTTACAAGAAAGAATACGCCCATTGTCTCGTCCCGAAGCTCCCCTTTCAAGCAATGTCTGGCAATGCTTTTTCTGAAATTCTGCCTGCACCATTTAATGTGCCAAAATAAGCTTCCTTTGCTCATTTTGGCGCATCAACTAAACCTCCACATTTTTATCCATGGCGATACAGTTGGCTGCACGGGAGTTTAATTTAAGTTTCAAGAAAGTACACCCGTCCACTTAATTTAAGATGAACGGGTGCCTTTTTGTATTGTTTCGCCTGCAATGCTCTGAACATTTTGCTGGCAGTATCAATTTTTATAATATCGAGAGTCATAAAATGGGTCTGACAATCTTCCAGATAACCGTAACCCTTTTTATATCTATTTTCTATCATAATCTATTATTTCCAAATTACATGTGGATATATTGAAATCCTTTTTTACAGACAACCTTATTGAAACCGATTCATTCGGTGCCAAACCACCTCAACAAACATATATGTTCTCACTCCATTATTAGTAACTGTTGCCGTACATATGGTATGGGCACTGTTTGAACTGATATTTATGTCTGAAAAATCAATAACATCTTCTGCTTTTTCCGGCAAAACAATTACAATCCCTATAACCGAATATTTTTTATACCGACTAATTTCGCTTTTTTGAAATTGTTTCATTACCTTACTTTGTGAATCAATACCTTTTTTCCTCAGAAAGTCGGTTGCCACAATATTGGCAATATATTGCTTCGTCAGAAACTTGTTTTCCACATTTTGAACAGTACGTTATAAACAAATACATTTCAAAATATTACCAATCACATGTCCAAAAGCATTGTTTTGCCATAAATAACATATCCGCAACCCAGCGTTGACAATTTGCCATTCAAAAATGATAGAAAGAGGCAGCCTGATTTGATAAAATTAACCTACTAAATTCAAAGTAGGAGGACACCTATATGACATTCATTTCGGTGCCCTTTATTTTTTAGTCATTAAATCGGATCCGCTCAATCAGCGGGTCTTTCTTTACGGATTTCGCGATTCCCAGCGCCAGCCCGACCTGAACCAGAAGCAGCGTCACGGATATTATGAGAGCTGCTGCCCACGGGTAATGGTAGGTTGAAACCTCAAACATACCGGTATTCTTCGCATACAGGAAAAGCGGATAACCCAAAAGGCTCCCTAAGCCTATGGCTACAGCCAATGTGCTGAAAGTATAGAAAAGCCCTTCCATCTGAAGCATCTTAGCGAGCTGCCTGTCGGACATCCCAATCGCCTGAATCACGCCCAGCTCTTTTTTACGCATGTGGACGCTGTTAATCATGGTATTGATTAAGTTCATCACACTAATGACGGCCAGAATCCCAAGAAATGCATAACACGCTCCACTGATAAGAGCCATGGTGGTTTTCCACATTTCATACTCCGCCTTCCATGTATTCATCTCCAGCCTTCCGGAGGATCCCACAAGCTCTTTTAATGCTCTTTCCAGTTCCGGGTCATAATCCTCATTGGCAATGACATGGAAATATCCGGTAGAGTTATTTTCGCACAGCCGGTCTGCTGCCTCCTTCGCCATAATCAGATAATTATAATTGGTCAAACCATTCCTGTAATCGCCGATTGCCGCAATCTCAAACTCCTTTTCATAGGTGCGAAGCCCGTCATAAACGGTTACGTTCAATGTACTCCCTACCTCCAGCTCGGGATACCAATGCAGCAACGTGCTTTCTACAATCATTTTATCACCGGACTTTAATTCCTCATAGGTGACGCTGCCCTCTATAATCCCGTTTTCAATTTCTCCCGCATATTCCTCCGGTATTCCGCTGATGCCCTGATATTCTTCAAAGACTTCCCCGGTTACATAAACCTTGGTAAAAGCATCCACTCGAACCACACCGTGAAGGCTTTCCATCTGTGTCCTTAACGTCTCGTCCAAAGGATTATCCTGTTGGATATTTGTCCACTTCCGCTCCGGATGCTCCTTGTTATAATTATCAATGACAGGAGAGATTTCATACTGTCCCACTATAGAACTGTTGGTGCTTTCTCTGGGATTGGCACAAGAAATCACCGTGGATACCACCATCAATAACACTCCTGTAACCGCCATGGAAAAAACGGTAATTCCGCTCTTCTTTTTATTTCCCGACAGATTTCTTATGGCGAGACGGCCCACTGTCAGGTACTCATACCCTTTTCTCTTATTTCTCCCCTTAGTCCCGGAATCGTGAAACCGCATGGCTTCCACTTCCGAAACCCTTGCCGCCATATTCATAAGCTTCACAAGGGAAAGGTAAACGCTGCACAATGTCACTGCTATGGTCAACAGATAAATCTGCCAACGGTACAGGGGCGCTTCCCCCGTTTTCACAACTTCCTGCAGAACCTGCAGAAATTCATTTTCTTCCATGGCAAAGTCCGTCGTCTTTATCAACAGTGCCTTCGATACTGCCGTACCCAGCAACAGGCCAACGGGAATCGCCCCGGCGGCAACCCAGAGCCCTTCCCGGAGCACAATCTGCCGTATCTGCCGTTTTGTGGCGCCCATGGCTTTCAGTCGCCCGAACTCCGGTATCCTCTGATTCATGGACACATAATAAATACTGTAAATCGTAAGGATGCTTGCCAGAACCACCACCAGCATAATGGCGGCGATGGCGGGGATGACTGCCGGATCCACATAATTGGCGCCCAAATAATCTTGGTTAATGTTAATCATATTTTGCGGGATACCAAACTGCTCCGCTATCCTTTTGATAACATCCTCCATACCGTCCGTGGTGAATTGGCCTGTATCATTTACTTGGAAAAGGAAACGGTATGTTATCTTCTCTTCCGTCACCTCACTTATAATAAAGTCCTCCGATACCAGCGCCACAAAGGTCTGTTGCGCTATGGCGGTTTCATTATCTCCCAGAAAACCGCAGATTCTAAATTCCCTCTCTTGTACATAATCAAGGCTTCCGTCCCGTATAATCTGATAAGGGACGGTGATACGGCTGCCGATAGTCCCTTGCTGCCCCAATGCTTCCAATATCCCTTCAGAGACAACAATCTCGTCCTCCTGCTCCGGAAGGTTTCCGCTAATCAATTCTATTCTGTACAGCTCCGCCCCTTTTTCGTCTACGCTGATCATAGACACATCGGCATCTTCCAGATACATCATACCTGCGTCACTGCGCAGCCCCCATACCTCAATATCATGATGTGCCGCCAGCTTTTCCACAGTATCCTTATCCACTTCCCTGAAAAGTACATGCCATGTGGGATATGTCTTATTCACTGCCGCATTCTGCGCTTCTATTATGCCATATCCTACCGTGGGAATGACCAAAAGAAGGAACGTAGTCAAAAGAATGGCAATCCCCGTCAATATATTTTTACTCTTATGATATTTCATATTTTCTAATGCTACAGTTGTCGTCATTGTCATGGCTATCCTCCTAATTTACGGCCCTTCCGTCTTCTATTGCAATGATCCTATCCGCCATCTGCGCTATGGTTTCGTCATGGGTAATCATCACAAGGGTCTGGCCGAAATCCTGAACGCACTTTTTTAACAGGCTTATCACTTCCAGTTCCGTCTGAGAGTCCAGATTCCCGGTAGGTTCGTCGGCCAATATGATAGCCGGTTTTGTCACAAGCGCTCTGGCGATGGCTGTCCTCTGCTTCTGTCCTCCGGACAATACATTGGGCATGGCCGACTTTTTATCTTCGATGCCTATTTTTTTCAAAATCTGTTCCACCTCCTGCCTGTTGACCTTCCGATTGTCCAGCCCCAGCGGCAGAACGACATTTTCCCATACGTTCAAAGCGGGAATCAGATTATAGTCCTGAAAGATAAAACCGATTTTCTTGCGCCTAAACTGCGCCAGCCGGTCGCCTTTTAAAGAAAAAATGTCCTTTCCTTCGATAAGCACGCGTCCCTCGTCCGGTCTGTCCAGTCCCCCGATCAAATGCAGCAGTGTAGATTTTCCGGAACCGGAACGTCCCACAATGGCCGTGAACTTCCCTCTCTCGATCTGCAGGCTGGTATGGTCCACCGCCCGGACCAGATTGTCTCCGCTTCCGTAGTATTTTACCAAATTATCTAATTCCAGAATAATGGCTGTCTCTTTATTCATATTCTGCCTCCTTATTTTTCCGTAACTGCCGTAACCGCTTCCGAAAAATCCACTCACCTATCAGCCGGCCGCCTTTCCGCAGGCAGCAAGGCAAGGTATCAGATCAATCGTAAATCCGGTCAATTACATTTTCTGATCATTACAATAGCATCTCCGAATTACAAAACCCTTACAAAAACCATAACAGTTTTGTAAGGGTTCCCCGCAAAGATTCCATACCTATTTTAACCTTGACCATTCCATGCCATGTCTCCGATAGACAAAGGCAGGCTGTATTCTCCGAAACATGTCCTCACCCCGGCAATGTGATTTTAAATACGGTTCCTTGTTTCGGCCTGCGTTTGGCGGATATGGTTCCGCCTTGCTGCTCCAAGATCATCCGTGCCAGATAAAGTCCCACACCGGAGCCCTCTTTTACCTTCTCTCTGGCCTCATCCCCACGGTAAAACCTTTGATATATTTTCACCAGCTCCTCCGTACTGATTCCAAATCCCTCATCCTCCACCTCGATGAGCACATAATTTACCAAATGCTGCACACACACAGTAATCATCGTATTCCGGCCGGAATATTTCACTGCGTTATCCAACACATTAGTAATGGCTTCCGCAGTCCACTTTCTGTCATGGCAGATTTCCATGTCCCCATCCATTTTTACTTGGATTTCTATCTCTTTCTTTCTGGCTTTCATATAAACCTGACTGACCGCATCGGTAATGGTTTCCTTCAGACTTGCCGGAATAGGCTTAATCTGTATCATGCGCTTTTCCAGCCGCGACAAATTCACCAATTCGGCAAGAAGCATTTCCAGCTTTTCGATTTCTTTTGCTTCCTGTCTCTGGAACTCCTCTCTCTCCTCCTCCGTCACATGGTCGGCAGTGACCAGTTCATGGCTCATCCGCAGGGAAGCCAAAGGCGTTTTCAATTGATGGGAGATATCTGTAATCAGTGCTTTTGTGCTCTCTTCCTCCTCCTTGAGGCGCTCTTTCAAGCCCTCAAAATAGATTCCCAATTCCCGCAGGTTCTCCCACAGATTCATCCACTCTTCTGATCTATCGTCATACTCTATGGGCTGTCGGAAATTCCCTCCCCGGAACTGTTCCAGACACTCACATACCTTCCCATATGTCTCGTCAAAGTCAAGGCCCTTCCGCCTCCTGTACCGCTCCCACTGCATCAGCCCCAAAGCCAGTATTCCGCCAAAAACCATTCCCAATCCCCAAAAGAAATAGAACTGCCTTTCCGGCGCCACCTTATGTAAATCATATCCGTATTTTTCCTCTGCTGTCCGGGCAGCAATTTCAAGCCCTTCCGTGCCCGTTTTCTGATCCCCGCCCTCATCGGCGGGCTTGTTCCAGAGAGCTATCAGCTCGGCCTCCCATTCCGGATGTGCCGCCATAAGCGTAAGCATTCTCCGGTGCTCCAAGGTTCTCCCATAGCTGGCCTGCGCATACAATACGGCGGTAAACAGCAAGGAAAAAGCGATGTATATACAAAAGTATTTTTTCAGGTTCTTGTAACGTTTCCCGTCCATAGATATCCCAGCCCTCTTACATTGGATATTTCATCTGTCCCCAGTTTATTCTTTAACCTGCTGATATTTACGGTGACGGTATTTTCATCCACAAATTGCCCGTCCACATCCCAGATATGATCCAAAATCTTCTCCTTGGAAAGGATCCGCCCCGCATTTTCCCACAAATACACAAGAAGCTGCAGCTCTTTTTTGCTCAGCGGCAATTCCTTACCGTCTTTACAAGCCTTCATTTCCTGACAATTTATCTGTATATCCCCGGAAATCATCAGATTCTTAAAATCCGCAGAAGCGCCGTTTGCAGAACCGTTCAAACGTTTCATCAAAGCGTTCACCTTCGAAACCAGTACCATGAGCGAAAAAGGTTTTGCGATATAATCGTCCGCCCCCGTATCGTATCCGTTTACCATATCCGCTTCCGAATCCAGCGCAGTCAGATAGATCAAATAGGTGCTCCCTGCCTCACGAACTCTTCTGCCGAAGTCAAGCCCCGAGCCGTCCGGCAGCGTTATGTCACTGATCACAAGGGCATAAGCATTTCGGGAAAAGCAAGCTTCCGCCTCCGACAACGTAAATGCGGGCGTCACTTGATATCCTGCTTTCTGCAAAGTGAGGGTAATTCCCCGGTTCAGTGCTTCATCGTCTTCCAATAATAAAATCTCCTGCATTTTCCCTTAATCCATATTCAGAGCGCTCTTGGAAATCATACTGCCGCATTTCCAAAAGCACTCTGTCCTTTCATTTCGCAATCTTAATTATGTGTTCCCCGACGACGTAATGTATCACAATTTCCATGAATTCTTATCCCCATGGAGCGCCCGCTCCCGGTCCGAGGCATTGAGTTCCACCACCCTGCCGTGCTTGTCATAGCTGGTCAAAAGAGTGGAATTCTTGGCGATGGTTCTTTTTCCGTTTTCCGTCAAAAGGCTGATGACCTGTTCCATATCCCCGTCTTGAAGGGACTGCCTGATCTTGCGGTTCCGGCATTCCTCCTCCTGAACGGGGTCCAAAATATCCCCATCCGAGTTATCTATATATTCCATGGATGCCGTGCTTTTGGAAGCTTCCGCCTTTTTCCCGAAACCGAGGCTTTCCGCCACGTCTGCTATGTCCGATGTGTCAATTATTTCCGCAGCGCCAGCCGCTTCCAAGAGACCGGTATTTTCCGCAGTGCCAGCTGCTTCCGGGGTATCGGCGCCTTCCGCGGCATCCATGACCTCCACGGCGTCAACTATTTCCGCAGCCTCTGCTCCAATCCCCTCCGCAGCCTCCTGCGTGGCTCCCGCCGGAGGCTGGTCATTCCATATTTTACTGAAAAACTCCTGCACCGCCGTGACAATGGACATGACAAATGTGCGTATCGTTTCAAACAAGGGCTGCTGTTCCGCAGAAGCCTGTGCTTTCGCCGCTTCCTGCTGCTTCTGCCTGCCTGCGTCCGCCATCCGGCCATTGCCGGAAAGCTCCAGCCTGACACCGCTTCGTTCCGCCTGCTGTTTTCCCTTATCGGCAGCTTCCTTCTCCCTCTGGGTTTTTGTCTCCGACGGCGAGGAATTCCGGTCGGATCCCAGATTGAATTTTTCACCTGTATCGGGTATGTCTATACTTTTCTGCTTTGTATATACAGGGTAATTGTTTCCGTCAACTTTATGAATCATACTTTAAAAATCATCTCCAATCATTAGATGCCGTAAAGGTCTTCAAACCTGTCTTATCGGCACTATAAACGTGTATTGCCGGTCCGCTAACCGTTTTAATAATCCAAATGCTTATGGCAGACTCCCGCGGCGGCAGCGAGTGAACGGCAGCTGTCCCGTCAATCCACACTCTTTAGGGACTCCGTCATGCTGATCTTCTCCAGTTTCCCTCCCATCATTAAGTTTACCGTCCAGGCAAACAGATATGTCAGCAAAATACTGTAGAGGTAGCTCATAGGACGCACTCGGATATCAAAGGCAATCGTATCAATATTAATCTCGCTCATAACAAACAGATGCAGCAGACGCCCAAGGGGAAGCCCCACAGCGATTCCCATAGCCGCCAGCACCATATTCTCGCGGAACACATAGGAAGAAGTCTCCCTTTTATGAAATCCCAAAACCTTGATTGTTGCAATCTCACGGATCCGCTCCGTAATATTAATATTGGTCAGGTTATACAGCACAATAAATGCCAGCCCTGCGGCGCAGACAATGACAACCACCACAACCAGATCCAAGCTGCGCATCATACCGGAAAAGTATTCCATGGTATCGGCATTCACCGTAACACTGGCTACATCTTCCCATTTCATCAATGCCGCCGACACCAAATGCGCATCCGCGTCCTCCGGTATATTGAGATAGATATTTCGGTATTTAGCCTCGCCGCCCGTCTGTTCCCTATAAGTTTCATTGCTGATGTAGGCATAATTATGAATAAAATTTTGATTAATCCCCGATACCCTAGCGGTAATGGTCTGCATGTCCTCATTTTGGAGGGTGATGACGTCTCCCACCTTAATTCCGAAATCGTCCGCTATTTTATCGGTGATAACCAGCTCACCTGCCTGAGGATAGGCAATGGGCTCCTTGTCTGCCGTGTGCAAATGCAAAAAGGGACTCATATCCGCTTTCTCTTCAAATACCAACAGATTAATGGTTTTCCTGCCGTTCCCCGACACAAGATCATATGCCGTTTCGCATACCGGGACACATTGTCCGGTTCCCGAGGCGCTTTGGGTAATACCCTCCATTCTGTCAAACGCATCCTGCGAGATCTCTTCGGAAAAAAGAATATTTAAGTCAAACGTCTGTATCTCTTCAAACTGCTGCACCGCCACTTCGGCAATGGAATCCTTAATGCCAAATCCAGTCACCAGAAGAGCCGTACAGCCGCTGATACCCATTACCATCATAAACAGGCGCTTCTTATACCGGAAAATATTCCTTACGGAAACCTTTCTCAAAAATCCCAGACGCTTCCAGAGAAATGTAATATACTCTAAAAACACACGCTTTCCCGCCTTAGGCGCCTTGGGCCGCATCAGCTGGGCCGCCACCTCCTGAAGCTCCATGCGGCAGGAGAGCCATGTGGTTCCCACGGAGCAGAGAATTGACACCGCCAATGAAATCACGGCAAATTTCCGGTCAAATACATACAGAAGACTGTCCACACGGTACATAATCCCGTATGCCGTCCAGATCACTCTGGGAAACAGCCATGTTCCTCCCGCATATCCGATGATACAGCCGATTACCGCAGCTGCGCCGGAGTAGAACATATATTTTGACATAATGACTCTCTCGCTGTAGCCCAATGCCTTCAGCACACCGATCTGAGTCCTTTGCTCCTCCACCATACGATTCATGGTGGTAATGCATACCAGAGCCGCCACCAGAAAGAAAAACACCGGAAAAATATTTGCAATGCCCTCTACAATGGTGGAATCATTTTCAAAACATACATATCCCACATTGGTATCACGCCCCAGAAGATAGCTTTCCGGTCTCTCCAAATCCGCCAGCTCCTGTTCCGCCTCCGAAAGCTCTCTCTCCGCCTCGGCGATCTTTTCGTCAAATTCCTGAACGCCTTCCTCGTATTCTTTCAGGCCGTCCGCATACTCTGTCTGAGCATCCGCAAGCTCTTCCTTCTTCTCGGACAGTGTGCGCTCTGCCTCCTCAAGCTCTTGTTCTGCCTCTGCAATCTGTTTCTTTCCGTCGGCAATCTCCGCCTTCGCCTCCTCCAGCTCTTTTCTTCCTTCTGCCAGCTCCTGTTCGGCCTCCGCAAGCTCTTTCTCACCCTCCAGAAGATCCTGCCAGCCTTCCTCCATCTCCTGTTCTCCGGCCGAAAGCTGCCGTTCATAAACGGCAATGACCGCTCGGCCTTCCGCGATAGCCGTCATTCCGTTTTGTATTTCCTGCCGTTTCTGTGCCAGCTGTACCAATCCCGTATCCACCTGCTCCTGTCCTGCGGCAAGCTGCTCTTTTGCCGCCTGAATGGAACCGGCTATCTCCGCAGGCACCTTGCCCTCCCCGTACAAGTCATTTAATGCCTGCTCTTTAGCCTCAAGCTCTTGCAGCTTCGCGGAAATCTCTTCCCCTTGGAGCCGCAGAGCCTCTTCTGCCTCTTCCAGCGCTTTCTCTCCGGCAGCCGCTTCGGCTTCCTTGGCATCAAGAGCCGATTTCTGCTCTTCCAGCTGTCTTCGGGCTTCCTCAAGCTCTCTGCCGGCCTCCACAAGCTGCACCCTTCCCTTGTCCAGCTCCCCATAACCGTCGGCCAATGCCTGTTCGCCGTCGGCAAGTTCTCTTTCCGCCTCCGCTGCCTCCCGCTCACCGTCGGCAAGCTCTTTTGTTTTGTCTGCCAGCGTTTTTCCGGCATCGGCAAGCTCCTTTTGGGCGTCCGCAAGCTGGTTTTCTCCGTCCTCCAACTGCTTCCGTCCGTCTTCCAGCTCTGCCCATGCATCCGCAAGCTCTTCCTCCGCTTCCGATTTCTCTGTTTGAAATTCTTCCCTTGCCTGAGCAAGCTCCTCCTGCGCGTCCTCTAAAATTTTCTCATAACGGTTGTCCGCAGCTTCCGAAGCATACTTCTCCCAGACAAGCTCCTTCCCCTCTATAAACGCCTCATATTCGTCACTATATAAGGAATAATTTTCCGTAAACTTAACAAATATCTCCGTATAGTAATCCAGATCAAACCCCTCATAGGGCACATAAATATAACCGCTCACCCTGCCCGTACCCAAAGAGGTATTCCCTCTCTCATACTGGATATAATAGGGCGACTGGACAATACCCACAATGGTATATTCCCGAAAGGCAAAATGCTCCAAATCCTCCTCCGCATTATTTTCCGAAAGCGTCAACACCTGCCCTATACGGGATTCCGAAAATAAATTAGCATCCACCACGCATTCTTCCGCACTCTCCGGCATCCGTCCCTGTAAAACCACCGGCCGGTTCAGTTCTTTCGTAAGGCTGTGAACCTTTACCACGCTCTCATTGCCCGTCAGGTCCTGACAAATAATGTCAAAGGAAACGGCTCCTTCCACGCCCTCCACGTCCTCTTGCTGCCGCAGATATTCGATTTCCTCCTGTCCGTATCCCATAGTGGATAACAATCTGAAATCATAAAATCCCTGTTCTTCAAGATAATTTCCTGTGGTCTTTACCATAGCGGCTTTGGTCACTTTCAATCCGGAAAAAAAGCCCACACCCAGCGCCACAATGGCCAAAATAGCCATAAACCTTCCCAGACTTTGTCTAATTTCCCGTAACGTCGATTTCCATATTGTTTTCATTGCAATACCCTTAATAAAATACAAAGTTCCCGCCGGCTAAATCGTTTCATTGAGACGAGGCAGGCCGCGAAGCGAGGCGCGTAAACCCGGGAAATGATTTTTCAAACATGCTCTACCACTCTATGTCTTCTATATCCACAATCTTTTCGTTTTTTACCATACTGAACACCGTGCCGCTTTTGACGGTGATAATTCTGTCCGCCATAGCCGTCAAAGCCTGATTATGGGTAATGACCACCACTGTCCTGCCCTTCTCCCTACAGGTATCCTGAAGCAGCTTCAGCACGGCCTTTCCGGTGGTATAATCCAATGCTCCGGTAGGTTCATCGCAGAGTAAAAGCTTGGGGTTTTTTGCCAAGGCTCTGGCAATGGCCACTCTCTGCTGCTCTCCGCCCGAAAGCTGCGCGGGAAAATTATTCATTCTATCCTTCAGTCCCACCTCTTCCAACACCAGTGCCGCATCTAAGGGTTCCTTACAGATCTGGGCCGCCAGCTCCACATTTTCATAAGCCGTCAAATTTTGCACCAGATTATAGAACTGGAACACAAATCCGATATCATAACGGCGGTAATCCGTGAGTTGTTTCTTATTATAGGCGGAAATTTCCTGTCCGTCCAGCACCACATGTCCGTGGGTCAGGCTGTCCATCCCTCCCAGAATGTTTAAAATGGTAGTCTTACCGGCACCGGATGCTCCCACAATGACGCAGAACTCTCCCCTCTCAATCTCAAAATTTACATTTCGGAGAGCCGTGATTTCCACCTCACCTGTCCGATAGGTCTTTTTCACATTTTCAAACGTTACAAAAGCACTCATTTTATACCCGCTGCCTTTCTAAGCTTGCTTTTTTGTAGTATAACACATTATAAATCGAATAATAATAAAAACAGGAAACTTTTTTTCATGTTTCCCGTCCGTAACATTATTTTATATATTATTCCTCTTTTTTCTGTGATTCGTTTTTCTGTAATTCGCTTTCCTCCGTCACGTTTGAATCCTGAATCGGTTTCCATGCCTGACCGAAATTTACGTCCTTAAACAGCGCCGCAAGACCGCTGATCTGCTTGAGCCGCAGAATTTCATCTTTATCCATGCCCAGATGCTTTGATATCCATGCATCGCTTCTGCCCAGCTCATGCAGATCTCTGATAATATTGCTCATCAAGTCTACATTGTGGGATCCCCGCGCGCGGTTATGCCTTACCGTACTTGCCATTCGGCTTGCCAGAGGCTTATCAATCACAGTGACCGGCATCATCCCATGTTCCCGTTCATAAATATCGGGATATTCCTTCATCACGCGCCAGCGGTGAAAGCCGTCCACTATGGCGTACAGATCCTTCTTCTGAGAATAATAGCACACTATGGGCATTGTGTAGCCGTCCTCCTTGATGCTGTCATATAGAAGCTTCATTTCCGGAGGCGCAACGCCGTTGGGATTATATGAATTGGGCACTATTTTCTCAAAAGGCACTGCCATCACATTGTATACCGGACTTTGAAATATATTATCAGCCATTGATCATCTCTCCATATTTCCGTTTGATTTTATCGATTCGCAACTGTTCCTTCCGAGTGGGGGCAAAACCCATAAAGCGGCAGGTATGATCATTTTTCAAAATACAGTAGCACATCCGCTTCCAACTGGGAATATCTTTTGTTGACTTAATGTCATCCGTATGATCCGGAATGGCTCCCATAAAGATGATTCTGGAATTTTTCATCAATGTATAATTAGACACGCCGTTCCGGCGGATATTATATCCGTGATCTATCAATTCCTTTATCACGCTCTCGTCCAATCCCCCGCCCGTCTTATGCCAAAACTCAATGGAAGACTTAAACTTTTTCACATAATTATTGCGGAGCCTTGCCGGCAGCGTATCCAAAAGGAACTTTGTGTAAGATTCCCACGTATGACCTTCCGGCAGGGAAATGCTGCGATACCCCATAGCCTTAGTCTTGCCGTAGATACATCCGAAATTTGCCCCCCGGACACGCCCTACAAGCTTTGTCCAGATTTCGGGATCTATTACCCGGTACAGATTCAGGGAATCCTTGGAATAATCGTTAAACGGTGAAGCCACACGCATCTGGTCTATCTTCAGACCTGCCTTATAATACAAGTCGTACAGGGCGTTATAGTCATAGTTGAACCGATAATTTGCCACCCACACATCCTGATTGGACCAATCGTAAAGAGGCGATGCGCACCAAACATTCTTAAACTGCTTGGAAATCCAGCACTCTCCGTTGTATCCGTACTTTTTATTCACGATGCTGCTGTACCGCTGCAGCGATTCATCCGCGCGGATCCCCAGCAGGCATACCGTATTTTTATAATTATGAGTTTCCTTGTAAAACCGGCCGAACTGTTTTGCAAGATCCTCCTGATGCATCCGGTAGCGATAATGATTAAAGGGTTTTTTTAAGGTAATCACATAAGGGTAGTCCGGTCTGGGGCGAACCCATAGCTCTTCCTTCCTGTCGTCCCACGGATACCAGTACATTTCATAACTGCTGAGAGCCGTTCTGGTCGCCATGGGAAGGCAGACCCAATATAAATCGCATTCCCCTTCCAGCGCCTTGAATGTTCTCGTAACATATTCCGTAGTCATGCTGTACTGGGCTTCAAAGTCCTGATGAAACACGCCGATCCGGCGTTCCGGATAATACATGCGCTTAAAATCCAGCAAAAGATTCAGCAAAACACCGCTGTCCTTGCCTCCGCTGAATGACACATAGATGTTGTCAAATTCATGAAACAAGTAGTCAAAGCGCTCTTGCAAGGCATCATAAACGCTCCTCTTCTCATACCCTTTTGTCATCATAATGCATTCCTCCCAGAGCTGTATGACCTTTTGGTTTCTGTGCTGCGCTCTAGTTATTGTATCACATTTTTCGACAGAATTTGACAAAATTTACCAATTTTATATTACTTTAAGATGTTTCCGGCATATTTCTGCCTTGTTTTCTTCGAGCATAGTTCTTCCGACGCTGTCAGGAAAAGTGAAAAGAGGCACCTCTAGTCAATGATCCATCCACACAAATGATTGGCGTTATACAAGCGGAAGATACCATACAGACGTTTCTATCCGGTGATGAATTAGAAGTAAACAGAGTGATTGCGGATACACTTCCGCAGGTTTACGAAAATCGAACGGAATCGTTGCCGGCTGAGCGAACGATTATCCATATGGAAACAGACAATGAAGGATTAAAGTCCCTTCTGGCTGCGATTACCCTCGTTACAGCCATGTTTACGGGATGTACTTTTAATGCCATGACGACCCGTTCTTATGTGATTCAGAAAATACTGTTGGATTTTATCGGAGGAACAGCTCCGACGATTATAACGGCATTGACCTGTATGCGGATAGAACCGAGTGCGACATTCTACGGAATTATGGATTTATTTAACAGGCCGTCTGCAAAACTATGGCCTGCTTTAGCGGCGCTGCTTGCACATGCGATTTTTATACATACTTCCAGCCATGCCGCCATCGGCGGCACAAACAATTTATGAACTGGTGCAAGGCCGGAAGAACGCTGTTCTTGCGTTCTTCCGTGTGAAGAAGCTCTGCTCCGCAGAGCGTGAAATCACTTAGCGAGGTCTTTTCGAGCTTAGTGATTTCCTTCACACTAATACTTTGCATCATTTTTGCGAGTCGTCAAACAAAAAGATATCTTCCCTCGCAGCCGCAAGCCCTCTCAGCTGCTCCGTAAAACCTGCCACACTAAATAATACATACCACACATGGCGGCTGCCCCTCCTCCAGTCAACGGCATCCGCCTTAACTTCCAATTCCTGAAGGGCATTTATGCCCACAGGCTCCTTTTGATATTTGCATTCGCCTAAAACGAGATGATCTCCTTCCGGATCCACTGCGGCAATGGCAATCTCGCTGCTTTTATCCCACCATCTCCCAATCTTGGAAATATGGAAAGGGCAAGCCCCTTCCTTGGCGATATTCCACATTCGCTCCCGGCAGATATCCTCATACACATAGACCGTGTGCCCGCCGGTCAGGTTCGCGCGGATCCAATCCGCCACGACCCGGCTGTTTCCGCTCTCAATAAAACTCATATTGGGAAAAATAAAGGCAAACCAGAACCTTATGTAATTATCTTTGATCTTATATAATCCCCGTTTGCATTTTTCGGGATTCTCTTCCGTAACCGGAACTTCCCTCTCCATTATATCAAGGTCGATTAATGTTTTCAGATACTTGGTCAGCCCGGTGGCTTTGCTCTCCAGCGCCGTGGATATGGAAGCCATCTTTCGTTTTCCCTCCGCAACGGCCTTCAGAATGGAAAAGTAACTGCCGATTTCCATCACCTCTTGTTGCAGAAGAAGATATGGCTCGTCATACAAATAACCGGAACGATTAAGGACGCAGGCTTGGATCAATTCATAAATATCTCCACCGGCCGTAAAAGGCTCAATATATTTGGGAATACCGCCTGTCACGGAATATAATTCTATCAGCTCTCTCCGGCTTTTATCCCGGAAAAAATTGTGATAATGAGAAAAGGGAATCTGCCGTATCCGAATCTGCGCCGTGCTGAGTCCGCACAGAGGGCTGTGATGCGCCAGTGTCTGGGATTCCATGGCAGAAACCCGTGAGCCGCAGAGAATCACCATAACGGATTTGTTTTTCAGCATTGTGTCCCAGATATATTGAAATACGGACAGGAACTCCGGATTGGATTTCCCGATATGTTGAAATTCATCCAGTACGATCACCGGTTTCCTGTCAAAAGGAGTATCCGCAATGGTTTTAAAAATTATTTCCCAGTTCTTTACATCAACGCTTTTTAATAAATCATTTTCCAAGAAATCTGCAGCTTTCCTTTTAAATTCGCTTCGGTTCTGCGGCTCGGATTCCTCACCCGCAAGGAAAAAAAGCGCTTTCTTATCTTTAATAAATCGGGATATCAATAGTGTCTTCCCGATTCCGCGTCTCCCGTACACAATTACAAGGGAACTGCCCTCCCGCTTGTATTCGTTTTGCAAAGTTACCATTTCCGATTCACGGTCTACGAAGTATTCCATACCTGCTTTCTGCTTCCCTTTCTCTTCTGCCAGCCTTTACTTTCCGCTCTTATTATAAATGGTTTCGGAATGAAACGCAAAATACAAGGTATAAAATTTGAATTATCAGAAAAAATGCGATATAATAATTTATTTACATAGAAATCAAACACAGAACCGTTTTTTGCTTTTTCTGTATATGCACTACTGGTCACGGGGTGAACGGGGGCAGCTTCTGCGATTTCAGCCATGCCCATTTTCATGTGTTTCCTCAATATAAAAAGGACGGATTTGGCTGGAACTACCCTGACAATAGACCTCAATGTTCTGTCCTGACAGCGGTAAAGCTTAGAAAAAAACTGCCAAACGTAGAATTTTATCCTTCTGAAGAAGTGGACGAAGCGGAATTAGAATCCTTTACGGATATGCCTGACTCTGAAATGGAACGAATAGAATTCTATGATGAATTGCCGGATACTTTGACATATCCGACAATCCATACAGAGTTATTACGTAAAGCCATGGAGTACTCCTTCCCGCAAGGTGACTGATTCATTGTTCCTCAATTTTTCCCGCGGATTTTTCGGAATGCATGTGTCACGTTTCTTCCCGATATAATCAGGGAAGCCGTGAACTGCCGCCGATCTCAATACTCCAGATACGCGCCTTTCATGGGACTTGCCGCATGTTCGCTGAAGAGCCGCAGCACCCCTTTCTGGTATTTATGAGGTCTGGGCTTCCAGTTTTTCTTCCGTTCAGCCAGTATGGTTTCCATTTCTTCCGGCGTTTTTTCTTCTCCGTTGACACCGATAATATTTAATTTCCTTGCCGCCACGTCAATCTCAATCAGATCCCCTTCTTCCACCAATGCGATAGGGCCTCCGTCCGCGGCTTCCGGGCTGCAATGGCCGATTACGGGGCCTGTGGACGCACCGGAAAATCTGCCGTCGGTGATCAACGCTATGCTGCGGCCCAGCTCTTTATCGCTGCTGATAGCTTCCGAAGTATAGAACATCTCCGGCATACCGCTGGCTTTAGGTCCTTCATAACGGATGAAAACCGCGTCACCCTTTTGCACCTTATGTTTCAATACCGCTTCCAGACATTCCTCTTCACTGTCAAAAGGTCTTGCCCGCAATACCGCTTTAAACATTTCTTTGGGGCAGGCCGTATGCTTAATCACGGCTCCCTCCGGCGCAAGATTTCCTTTCAATATGGCAATGCTTCCGTCGGTGCCGATGGGATTGTCATAGGGTCTTATGATATCCGTTTTCGTCAGATTCACATGGTAGCGTCTGTTAAATTCTTCCAGCCATTTTCCGCAGCGCTCATAGAAACCGTTCTTCCGCAGTTCCTCCAGATTCTCTCCCAATGTTTTTCCCGTAACCGTCATAACATTCAGATGCAGATGAGCTTTTATCTCTTCCATAATTGCCGGAACTCCGCCGGCATAATAGAAGCATTCTGCCGGCCATTTTCCCGCGGGCCGGATGTTCAAAAGATAACGGGCATTCCGGTGCAGCCGGTCAAAAGTATCTCCCGTAATCTCAATGCCGAACTCATGGGCAAGGGCGGGAATATGCAAAAGGCAATTGGTGCTTCCTGAAATGGCCGCATGTACCAGAATTGCATTCTCAAAACTCTCTTCCGTAACTATATCGCCGGGACACATATGGGGTTCCGTGGCAAGCTGTACGGCTCTCTCCCCCGCCTGTCTCGCATAGTCCAGAAGATCAGGGCTGGTGGCAGGCATCAAAGCGCTACCCGGAAGCGCCAGTCCCAGAGCCTCGGCCATTATCTGCATGGTGGAAGCCGTACCGATAAAAGAGCAGGCTCCGCAGCTGGGACAGGCATTACACTTTGCCCAATTCAGCTTCTCCTCATCAATTTCTCCCCGCTGGAATTTTGCGCTGTACATGCCCAGCTGCTCCAGCGTCAGCATTTCCGGCCCCGCATTCATGGTTCCTCCGGGCACTACCACCGCCGGAATATTCACCCTTGCCAGTCCCATCAGGTTTGCCGGCATTCCTTTGTCACAGCTTGCCAGAAATACGCCTGCGTCAAAGGGAGTTGCGCTGGCATGTATTTCAATCATATTGGTAATCATCTCACGGCTTGCAAGGCTGAAATTGATGCCGTCGGTACCCTGGCTTTCCCCGTCGCAGATATCCGTACAAAAGTAGCGTGCCCCTCTGCCTCCCGCCTGTTCGATTCCCTTTCTTACCTCTTCCACCAGCAAATCCAAATGGCCGCTGCCGGGATGACTGTCGCCGAAAGTGCTCTCAATCAAAATCTGAGGTTTCTCCAAATCTTCCGGCTTCCATCCGGTGCCGATCCTCAGCGGATCCAGTTCCGGCGCCAGCTTACGCATTTCCTGACTCCTTAAATTTACATCACCCATATTTTTCAATCCTTTCCCTTTTCTATAGTTCGAAAATTCATTCCCGCCATCTGCGCGCCCCGCTTGGCGGTATATTTTAATATAATTTTACGCAAAGAATGATATCACTAATGCAACCAAAAATCCTGTGCCGCCCACCAATGTTTCCATAATCGTCCACGTCTTTAAATTAGTCTTCTCGTCAATTCCCACCAAAGATTTCACCAGCCAGAATCCGGAATCGTTAAAGTGGGAGCAGACCGTTGCTCCGCCTGCTACTGCTGCGGTAACGCAAGCCAGATACAAGGGGGATAAATCGTTTATACCGGGCATAGCCGCCACGATACCTGCTGCCATGGTCATAGCCACCGTGGCGGATCCAACACAGATTCTCACCAGTGCCGCTACTATAAAGGCAACCAGAACCAAAGGAAGGTTCGCCGATGATACCGCTTCTCCGATCACATCACCCAATCCCGAATACTGGAGCATGTAACGAAGCACGCCGCCGCAAGCCGTCACCAACAGAATCAGCCCTGTGGGTTCCAGTGATTTCGTCATAATCTTTTCCAATTCCGGCAAAGAATATCCGTGCTTTGTCCCCAATGCAAACATTGCCACGATAGTCGCAATCAACAAAGCCACAAATGGCTCTCCGAGAAATCCGAAAATCGGCTGAACCGGTGCAAGCGCCGGAATCACTCCTGCGATGGAATCCAAAACGATCAGTACAAGCGGAATCAGAATGATTCCCACAATGAGTCCGAAACCGGGCAGCTTGGATTCGTCGAAATCTTCCTGATTTGCTACATGTTCAGGCACAGGAACATTATACTTCTTCCCGCAATAAGCGCCCCAGACAGGCCCTGCCACGATCATGGCAAAAATGCCGCAGAATACACCTACCAAAATAACCCAGCCCAGCTCCACATTCAATAAGGTGGCCACCAGCACCGGCCCCGGAGTAGGCGGTATAAACGCATGCCCCACCGCAAGTCCTGCCAGCAGCGGGATTGCGTAGAACAGAGAAGATCGTTTTGTCCTCTTTGCAAGAGAGAAGGCAAGGGGGATGAGAATAATCAGTCCGGCATCAAAAAATACCGGCATAGCTATCACCAGACCCGTTATCCCCAGTGCCCATGCGGCTCTCTTGTCACCGAATTTATTGACCAAGGTGACCGCTATGGACTGGGCGCCTCCGGAAGTTTCCAGTATGGCGCCGAACATGGAGCCAAGCCCTACCAACAGGGCAATTCCTTTTAATGTATTACCGATTCCGTCATTTACCGCGGCAATAATGTCGTCAAAGGGCATTCCCGCAATTAACCCGATGGACAAAGCGCCTAATAAAATGGATACCATTGCATGAATCTTAAATTTAATAATCAGTACTAACAAAATCATCAATCCCAGCACTGCTGCAATTACCAGTCTGGTTGGATTTAATGCAACCACATCAACTGCCATACTTTTTCCTCCTATTCCCGTTTGTCAATCATGACAATTTGTACCGTCTGTAGCTACTTATGCTCTCCGTAACCTTTGTACCATTTGCTGCACTATGCTCTGTCCGGACTTTTGTACCATTTGCTGCACTACATATATCCCGACGCTTATGGTGATATTTTTGTCTCCGGACTCTGCTATCCTTGAAGAAACAAGGGTAGTCTTCCGCACTTTAGGCACTCAGCACTTTCGTCTCAAGACTGTTTTTTGTTTTACTATTGGTACTTTCAGCCGGCCAATTCCGTTTGCCCCTTCCTACGATTCATACTGCTTATTCCGGATTGTTTTGTACATAGCAATGTTTACCGTTTGGCGGCATTTTTATTTCCCCGATTTGACTGAGCTTATTGATACCGATAGCGTTTCCAATTACCTTGTATACATCAGACGTCTTATGTTTGTTAATATCATACTATACTACTTGGTATTTTTAGTCAATACATCCGATGTTTCACAATCTTTTTTCTCTCTTTTAGACAAAAAATAGGGCAGTTATGCGTTTGCAAACCTGCCTTCTTTGGTAATTTTATCCTATATTGTATTTTATGTCCTTTTTCTCCCTTATCACTTTCTTTCGTCTGATGTATCTTGGCATTGGGATAGTCCGCTTTTCTTTTCTTCTTCCATATGTTCTTCATACATCTGCATAATTCTCTGCCTGTTATATGTCAGATGCATATTCATTGCGCATTTTGCCCCCACCGAATCGCCCTTTAAAATAGAATCGGTAATTGCCCGATGGGTTTCCAACGTCTCCCTCATCAACTGCCGCTGGGTCAGATTTACGAACGTCAGAACTGCCGTATTTATGATGGGAATCAATACCTCCACCACCCTGTTCCTGCTGCACTTAGCAATACAAGTGTGGAATTCCACATCCTTTTTCGCATGGTTCTTACCGCTTTTGTACAGTTCTTCCACTTCATCACACAATCTCTCAAGCTGCCCTTTCTCTTCCTGTGTAATGTTCTTACAAGCCAAGGCGGCAATTTCCGGTTCCAGCATCATTCGCACATCCAGCAGCTCTAACGCCAGTTTATACTTATCTCCCAGCTTGGTAAGTCCCAGCGGATCTTCTTCCAAAGTACTGGTACTGACCACATAAGTGCCGGCGCCTCTGCGTACCTCCAAGATTCCTTTGCTCATCAGCGCTTTGACCGCTTCCCGAATGGTACTTCTCCCCACTCCGAACTTTTCTGCCAGCTCAAACTCATTTGGTATTTTCTCTCCTATTTTAACCGGCTCATGCAGTATATAATTCATTAATTCCTCTTCCACCTGCGAGCCCAGCAGTTTTTTATTCATTTTTTCAAATTGGTACATTATGGCTTTCTCTCCCCACATCAGCAAATTACGAATGCACAGATTATATGGCGTTTCCCGCCAATTCATAATTGCCGCAGATATCCACCGAAAGAATCAGCGTTTGCTCTAAATAATCTATACATTCTTCAATATATTTTTCAGAAAATTTATTTGCTTTATCTACTGACCATTCTTTAAAACTATTTATTAATTGTTCTTTATTCTTAGGAGGCCCGCTTTGTACTAGATACAGCACTGTTGCAGCCCCTTCCATTTTCTTATCTGTTTGTATGGCGTTAACGTATTTTGTTGATTTCTTTACGGCAACATGTAGTCTATCAAATTTTCTATCCACTTTCTCACTGCAAATCATTTGATATACATGCTCAAAAGTTGTCTGAGAATTATCAAGCCCATAATACTCTTGATACTCTTTTATATTCCGGGCAACAATATCTACGGCATGAGAATACGGTCCATGTTTCCGGTTTCTGTAATCTGGTATTGTTAAACTTTTTTAAATTTAAACGAATATCTAACAATACCAATCCGGAAACACTGATTTATGGTGGCTTTTAGGAACTGCGCTGTAAGAAGAAGATGGTTCAAAAATGATGAAATTGTAGTTATCCGATAAATCACGAAAATTAACTATAGTAACCCCTTCCTCGAAATAAGAGGTTACTGTTCACTCCACGACCAGTAACGCATGCACAGGAACCGCAAAACAGCGGTTTCGCGCAGGTTGCCCAAGCGATTATTCTAATCGCTTTGGTTTG
This sequence comes from uncultured Acetatifactor sp., assembly GCA_910589655.1. Lineage (GTDB taxonomy): Bacteria > Bacillota > Clostridia > Lachnospirales > Lachnospiraceae > Acetatifactor. The sequence continues at coordinate 46,902 of CAJUTJ010000028.1, forward strand.
ATCACGCAAAAAACGCGTGAAAACGCCTCGCGGTGGTGTGGGTGTGAAAAGCAACAATAAAAGTGAACCTTATCAACCGTCAAAGCTCCAGACTTGCACGCTTTAATCTATGATTTATTATTCTCCGGAAATCTCATTTTAAACTGATATGCAATGCCCTTTCCCATAACCCCCTCACAATTCACCGTATTCATCAGGCAATCCGCATTACATTCAAACATAAACTCCCTCTAATCCCATTCCGTATTTTTCCTCTTTTTCACCTGTCGGTTTTGTAAAATCCAACTGTAATATGTTACCCTTTTTCTTTGTATCTTACCACACGACAGTCCTTTTTTCCATAGAAAAGTCCCGCAAGTGTAACACCTTATATCGTATTTTAAAAACGGCATATATACTTTGCACGGGACTGTGCATAAAAAAGCAGTCCACATATTACTGCGGACTGCCAAAGACTACATTTCCCTTATCTATTTTATATCCATTCCCATCTCCGCCTTAATTTTCACATTTGTTTCCTCCACCTTCATCCGTGAGAGAACCAATAGGATAATCACGTCAATGACCAACGGAAGCCACAAATACATAATGTGCAGCATATTGATACATGACTCCGGCTGGACTGCCATTTTACCGTTAAATCCGCTGAATTCCAAAAGCCATCCTGCAATCGCCGTACCCAAGCCGCCGCCAAGCTTTACGCCGAGGGAAGTACAGGAATACATGGTACCGTCCACTCTTTTACCCTTTGTCAAAAAAGTATATTCGGAGCAGGATGCAATGACTGCATTCATATCCCCTTGCCAGGGACCTTGGCCCAGCGCTGCCAGCGCCGTAAATGCCAGCATCAAAGGGACGCTTCCCATATAGCCTGCTACGGCTACAAGGGCTCTGCCGATGACCGCAATCATATAGCCTCTTAAATTCAGCTTATACATACCCTTCCATCTGCCCACAAGAGTCGGAGTAAATATCAGCGCAATAATGAGCGGAATATTAGTGGCCCACGAGAACACACCGTATAAATTCTCGTTCTTAAGCACGTATGTCATATAGTAGATGCCTGCGTTAATCATTGCCCCGTATAACTGCTGTAAAATATAAACTCCGCAAATCATTAAATAGAATTTATTTGTGACCAAAAGCTTTAAAGCTTCCACCAACCCATATTTCTCCTCCTTTTGTTCTCTCTCCGCGGCCTCGTTGAGCTCCTCTTCCGGAATCTCTTTTACGGATAATGCAGAAACCGTATTGATAATCAGGCCGATCACCGCATAGATTATGGCCACTGTCCTCCAAGCCGCCGCGCCGCCGCCGCATTTAGCCACAAGGCCGATGGTTACGGACTGAATCAACAGGCTTGTGGAAAAGGCAAAGATAAACCGGTAAGACCCCATCTGAACCCGTTCTTTGCTGTTCTTCGTCACAAGGGATGTGAGAGCCGAATAAGCAATATTATTTGCCGTATAAAATACCCCGTTCAGCAAAGTATATGCAATGAAAAACCAAGCATACTGTGCCGTCTGTCCCCAATACACGGGAATGGCAAAGATTGCCGCCAATGTTACCGCACAGCCCACATAGCCGTACAGCATCCACGGCCTCGCCTTACCCAGTTTGCTATGTGTCTTGTCAATCATGGTGCCGAAAAAAATGTCGGTAAATCCGTCAAACAATTTCGACACCGCAATCAACGTACCCACAATGCCTGCGGAAAGGCCGATTGTATTGGTCAGATAAATCATGACAAAGGATGACAGAAAGGCATACACCACATTGCCTGCAATATCCCCGGAACCGTAACCCACTTTGTTATACCATTTCAAATATGTTTTTTCCTGCATAAAAATACCTCCTCCTAAATGTTCTATTGAAAATCCCCATACAAAACAATTGATTCCCCCACCACTAACCCCCAGAAAAGCCCTGTTCCAGACATGCCGACGCAGTCGGCACAAACAATCAATGAATCGGTGTAAGTCTGGAAAAATCGCACAAACGATTCTTCTAACTGCTTTAGCAGTTTGGAGAGAAGCTCTGCTTCGCAGAGCGTGAAATCACTTAGCGAGATCCTTTCGAGCTTAGTGATTTCCTCCACACTTTTACGAAGGGTACTAATTTAAACCGGAAACAGAATGTGCCATTGTCAAAACAGTAGCGTTCCAAGACTTTAGGCCCGCAGCTGTTTGAGCCGATTCCGTTTAAAGCATAGTCAAGACATAACACGGTGCTTCCCGATTCCTCCAATTCAAAATTGTGATCCTTTTCCTCTAATTCCTCCTGCGTATAGACGGAGGCGTTAAAGGAAAAACGCTGTTCCGATACTGCTGCCAGCCCGAATTGCCCGTTACAAACCTCCACATAATCACAGTCAAAACGGCTTCCGTTTTCCTGCGGCCGTATGTAGTCCTCATGCAGATCCGTGACCTTGGCGCGATACAAACCATGGCTGGCTGCCCGGTGTTTATCGCAATAGCTTTCCATAGGGCCGTAACCGTAATAGGAGACGTTCTCCAGCTTCCTGTTGAGAAACAGGCGCACCCCGAACCGGGGAAGCTCCGGGAATTCCTCGTTCCTGACCACATCCAGCGTGGAATTAATCCCCCCATTGTTATCCACTGTCCAGACGGCTTTTACCTTCATCACAGGCTGCAGGGAAGCTGCCGAAACCGACAGAGTGCTTGTAATCACAACACCGTCCTTAGAGAGCTCCACAACGGTGACATAAGCCCTTGGGCAGGCCTGCCTGTATCGGGCCTTATGCCATTCATGCTTTACATACATATCGTTGTCCGTAGGCGCCCTCCAGATATTCAATTCCATGGGGCTGTCCAGATACTCCCTTCCACCATAATTCATGCTGTCAAACAGCCCTCTTTTCTTGTTGTACACATATGTAAACCCTTTTCCTTTTAAAATCACCTCCCCGTCCGTCTCCGTCACTCCCACTGCTCCGTCCGCATTTTTCTCCTGATTCAGCCATCTAAGTGCCGTCTGATTTCTGCCGTCCTCATTGGCCAAAAGAATTTCGTCAAATCCCAATATATGGCCTGCAGGTACCAGCGGCGTTTCTTCGAGAAGCCGATAAGTGATCTTCAGATACGCCCTTCCGGCTTTCGGAACGGTAACATCCAGTTTAAGCACTGCCTCCCCATGGGGAGCCACGGAACATAACGGAACTTTCCCGGAATCCACTCCGATGCCGTCACAGGTTACTGTATAGCTGACAGACGCATACTCTTTTAAATCCGTAAAATCCAAATAATTATGAAGCCTTAATTCTTTTGTCTCCGCGTCATAGGAAACCACCCTTGCCGGTCTATGCACATTTTTATATTCCAGCAGACCTGTATGAGGAGTTCTGTCCGGATAGACAAGACCATCCATACAGAAATTGCCGTCATGTATCACCTCCCCGAAATCCCCCCCATAGAGATACTTTGTTTTCCCGTTGTCTGCCTTTCCGGCAAAAATCCCATGGTCACACCACTCCCATACAAAGCCCCCGCACATCATGTCATGTTCATGGATAATCCGGAAATAATCTTCCAAATCCCCCGGGCCGTTTCCCATGGAATGGCAGTATTCAATTAGCAGAAACGGCTTACCGGCATCTTTTTCAAAATATTCTTCTATCTCCTCAAGGGAGGGATACATTCTGCTGTACAAATCAAGATGGGAATAATCATATACCTTGTCATAATTTCGGTACCGTGCGCTCTCATACTGCGTGATTCTCTCCGGGTCAAATCCCTTTGTCCATTCCAACGCTTTCTCAAAATTACAGCCGTATGCGCTTTCGTTTCCCATAGACCACATGACGATGCTGGGACGGTTCTTATCCCGCTGAACCATGAGCATTACACGGTCTAAAATAGAAGCTTCCCAAGCCTGATCATCCGCAATTTTTTCATTCCAACCCTTGAAGCGGTTGTAATCCGTATCCTCTTTGTAATATTGCATAAAGGGACCGTGAGCCTCTACATCAGCCTCGTCAATTACCATAAAGCCATACTTATCGCACAGCTGGTAAAAATAAGGCGCATTGGGATAATGGCTGGAGCGGATAGCATTAAAATTATGTTGTTTCATCAGCGCAAGATCCTTTATCAACTGCTCCATGCCAATGGTATATCCGGTGACCGGATCGGAATCATGACGGTTGACGCCGTGAAATTTAATATTCTGCCCGTTCAGATATATCACTTTGTCCTTGATCTCAATCGTCCTGAAACCTACATAATCCGTAATCACTTCCTTTTCGGTTTCGATGACAAGTGTATATAATCCGGGGCTTTCCGCACTCCACAGATCCGGCGAGGCAACATTCAGGGAAATACATCCACACCCGGCCTTTCCGGATGCCGCTACTTGATTTTCTTTATCATAAATAGTCACCTTAGTGTCAATAAAATGACCGCTGTAAGACATATCAACTTTTACTTCCGCTTTCTTTTTTCCCACAACGGTTCTGATACGGTAATCGGATACAAACTGTTCCGGTCTTTTCAGTAAATAGACATCCCGGAAGATTCCGCTCATACGGAATTTATCCTGATCTTCTAAATAGCTTCCGTCACACCATTTTAAAACCAAAACCGCAAGCCTATTTTCCCCTTCTTCCAACACTGCCGTCACATCAAATTCGCTTGTCATATGGGAGACTTGACTGTAACCGACATAGGAGCCGTTCAGCCATACATAAAAGCAGGAATCCACTCCTTCAAAATTCAAATATGCCTTTGGCGCCTGATCGTCCCTGTGATATTCAAAACCGCACACATATGCGCCACAGGGAATATCCTGCGGAACATAGGGCGGGTCAAAGGGAAAGGGATACCTGACATTCGTATACTGGCAGATATCATATCCTGCTGCCTGCCAGACACCGGGAACATTCAACTCATGGAAATCGGATGTATCAAATCCTGTTTCATAAAATGCTTCCCCCACATCATAAATGCTCTCAAAAAAACTGAACCTCCAGATTCCGTTTAAGAGCTGCATACGGTCCGATTCCTCCCTGTGTTCAACCAGATTATCCATCCGCTTTGATGCGGGGATATAATAAGCTCTGGGCGGCATTGTTCCGTCATGTAAAACTGTAAGATCTTCATAAAATCTCGGTACTATCATGGGCTGCCTCCTATCTATTGCCTTCTGCGGCAATTTATTATGATTTGTGTGATCCGGACATCCGGTTCTCCCATTCCGGAATTGTCCTCCGCTTGCTTTTTCCTCACTCTTTTCTTAAGTACATTTTACGATTACTCATAATCCAAGTCCATAAACTCAATTGGACAAAACATGCACAAAATGATACAATCACTTTATAAACCGTCACGGAGGCGCAATCTATGTTTTTAAATTCAGGTTACTTACATAATTCTCTGATTGATTTTAAGGATAAGACAAGACCTCTAATTGTCGGAAGCTGCGGTACTTACCGCCTATACACACATCCGAAGCTGCCTACATACCGTCCCCGCGGAAGACTGGATTTCCAGATTATTTACGTCTCCTCCGGCTCTGCACATTTTCATTTTGACCATGCAGAAAATGATACTATAGTCACCGCAGGCAACATGGTATTATTCCGTCCGAAGGAATTTCAGAAATATGAATACTATGCCGTAGATCAGCCGGAAGTCTACTGGGTTCACTTCACAGGCGGCAATGTGAAAAACATTCTACGCAGCTATGGAATCCGGGATGATATGCGTGTTTTTTATACGGGAACTACGCTGGAATACGAGAGGATTTTTAAAAGAATGATTTCCGAACTGCAACGCTGTCAGGCAGATTATGAGGAAATGCTGACCATGCTTCTCCGCCACCTCCTCATCCTCATACACAGACAGCTTTCCAAGCAGCGAATCCTGAAAAATGAATATTTGGACACGGAAATGGATTTAGCGGCTCAATATTTTAACGATAATTATAATTCCGATATCAGCATTCGGGAATATGCGGCATCCAGAGGCATGAGTGTCAGCTGGTTTATACGGAATTTCAAAGATTATACCGGAATTACTCCCATGCAATATATCGTTTCCATCCGTGTTACAAACGCGCAGATGCTTTTGGAAACCACCACATATACGGTGACGGAAATCGGACATATTGTAGGGTATGATAATCCGTTATATTTCAGTCGTATTTTTCATAAGCAAAAGGGATTTTCCCCCTCCGACTACAGGAAGCGGCTTAAAGATACAAACCGCCCTATATGAGCAAGACGCAAAAAGCGTGTGATAAACCCGAGACAGACATGCACGAAATCGCTGTTTTACGATTTCTGTGCATAGGTTGCTGTGAACAAAGTGAACAGTAACAAACTGTTAACACAGATTGTATTTTTCAAAAAAAATGCTTGACTTTTTATTTTAGCCGTGATATGTTATTTGAAATTTCAAACAGGAGATAAATAGATGTCGCACATAAATTATTTTTTTCCAATTTCAGTCGTGGAGCAGCAGATTTTTTATTTTACGGTTATAATTTGATACCGATTATTCATCGGAATATCGCATGGCCGTAAGATGATAAGTCTTATTTGGCTATGCGGTTATTGGGGTAAATGAGAAGCCGCATGGTATATGCACAGAAGTGTATATAACAGAGCGGTTTTTTATTTATAGAGATTGCAATGAATCTGTAATGTACTTTCTTTGGATATGATATATCCGGAAAGTCGTATTTTGTAACTGCATTTCAAATGCCGGTTACGGAAAGGCATGGTAATTATGACGAAAGTAATTGAAGCAGAAAATTTATCAAAAACCTTTCGGGTGAAACGAAAGGAAAAAGGAATGAGGGGCAGTATTCAAGCAATCTTTCATCCCCGGACAGAGGAAATCAGGGCAGTTGACAATGTCTCCTTTGATGTGGAAGAGGGGGAAATCTTGGCTTTTATCGGTCCTAACGGAGCGGGCAAGAGCACTACGATTAAGATGTTGACAGGGATACTCTATCCCGACGGCGGAGGAATAAAGGTATTAGGAATTGACCCTTCCAAAGGACGCCGTCAGCTGGCTTATAAAATCGGAACCGTGTTCGGACAGAAAGAGCAGCTTTGGACTCACTTGACGCCTTATGACAACTTCCGCTTTTTCGGTGCAATTTATGACATACCTGACGGAGAAGCGGAAGCACGCATCCGAGAGCTTTCAGAGACTTTTGAGCTGGGGGAATTTATAAATACTCCCGTCCGCAATCTTTCTCTGGGTCAGCGCATCCGCTGTGAAATTGTAGCTTCCCTGATTCACAGGCCGCAAATTCTGTTTTTGGATGAACCCACCATCGGTTTGGATCCTGTGGTAAAAGAAAACATCCGCTCCTTAATTAAAAAAATGAACCGTGAACTCCACACCACCATCTTTCTGACCAGCCATGATATCGGCGATATTGAAAAGCTTTGCAAACGCATTATCATTGTGAATTCCGGACAGGTTGTGCTGGATGACTCCATGGAACATTTGAAATACCACTATCTGAATAAAAAGATTGTGGAACTCAAGCTTCAGGAAGAGGCGCTGCTGCCCTCTGCGGAAGGTATAACCGTCCTTAAGAAAAAGGGCGGCCGGGTGAAAATGGAGGTGGATACCACCGTAATCAAAATAAACGATGCACTGCGGCAAATCGATGCAGAGCATGTGGAGGATATAAATATTTCCAATATCCCTCTGGAAAATATCATTATGGAAATATATAACACAAAAGCAGACAGATCCTGAAAGACAGAATATGAACGTTACCGGTTATGAAATCACGCCGGCAAATTATCTTCAGTAAAAGAATGATTATGCGGGTATATTAATGCACGCTGTTGTGCGCCGGTCTGATCCGGTTTAAATATAAATGCCGTATATGCGGCAGAATGGGGGGGAATTTATGAAAAAGTACGCCGTTATTTATCGGTCTGTGCTGATGGAAAATCTACAGTATACCGTTAATATTGTAATGAGCTTTATCAGTTATTTTATCTTTATATTTGTTTTTATTCATCTCTGGAATTATATGTATGACTCACCCGGAGAGACAATTGCAGGCTATACAAAGACGCAGATGATATGGTATGTAATTATAACGGAGATGATATGGTTTGCCGCCCGTACAGCAACGGTCACAAGGCAGGTGACTTCAGATATCCGGGGAGGCAATATAGCTTATCTGATCAATAAGCCTTATCACTACACATTTTACATCCTTTCCAGATATACGGGAGAATGGAATATACGTCTTCCCATATTCGCCGGCCTTGCCGTAATCGCAGGGACAATCATGGTGGGAGGTCTGCCTGATTTTCGAGCGGTGACGCTTTTGGCCTCTCTCCCCTGTATCATACTGGGCATTACCATTCACGGAGTTTTCAAGCTGTGTATCAGCCTGATGTCATTTTGGATCGAGGACTCCAATCCTTTTCAATGGTTGTATGATAAACTGATTTTGGTGGTAGGAACAATTTTTCCTATAGAAATCTTTCCTGCTTCCCTGCAGCCTTTGTTTAAACTGACACCGATATATACAGTATGCTACGGTCCATCCAAACTGATCGTCGATTTCAGTCCGGAAAAATGGGTGGAAATCATTGTCGCCCAGCTGATTTATCTGGCCGCAGGATGCGGGTTCATGCTGTTTATTTACAGTAAGGGGGTTAAAAAATTATATGTTAACGGCGGTTAAAAATCAACTGCGGGTATGTGCATTATCCGTGAAATACAATATGATGAGAGAAATGCTCAACAAAGTCACTTTTCTCACCAATATTCTCTTTATGGTACTCAACAACGCTACTTTTCTGGTTCAGTGGATGATTTTATTCCGCTTAAAAGAAGATATCGGCGGATATACTATGGATGAAATCATGCTGCTGTGGGGACTTACCGCAAGCAGCTACGGCTTATCCCACATTTTATTTGCAAAAGCATTTTCCCTGTCTGATCTCATCATAAACGGCAAATTGGATTCCTATCTGGTAATGCCCAAAAATGTGCTGCTTAGTGTGATTACTTCTTCCACAAGCACCTCTGCGCTGGGGGATCTTTTATACGGCCTGATTATTATCTGCTTTTTTTGCTTCAGCATACAGCGGTTTTTCCTGTTCCTCCTATTCACCGTCACAGGAGCTGTTATTATCACATCCTTTGCAGTTCTGATGGGCAGTTTATCCTTCTGGTTTATTCGAGCCGAAATGTTCGGACAGCAGATGTTGGACAGCATGATCAACTTTTCGACCTATCCGGACGGTATTTTCAAGGGAACCGTAAAATTCATGCTTTATTTAGTAATTCCGGTGGGTATGTCAGTTTACCAGCCGATTCACCTTATGGTTCACTTTCAAATAGGCCGTATGCTTGCGGTGCTGGGATATACCGTCCTTCTTGCGGCAGCTGCAGTATTTGTTTTTTACCGGGGCTTGAAAAGGTATTCTTCCAGCAGCCTTATGTCGGCAAGAACTTAAACTGTTCCTTTGGATACGAAAAGCGCAAAGACTTCACCGCAGACAAAAAGACTGTATTGCCGACAGACAGCAATACAGTCTTTTTCATCTCTTGCTTATTTCTTCCCACATTCCTTATTAAATTACAAACTTATCCATCAAATCCACCATGCGTTCTACTTGGCCGCTCTGTTCCTGACTGATAGCCGCCGTTTCCTCCGAGGTTGCGGCATTGTCATCCACCGCACCCGATATATTCCCCAGATCGGCATCAATCTTCTGCATATACTGCACGTTCTGGATCAGCAGATCCGATATCTGGCTCATCTTCTCAGTGGCACGTTTAGCCCCTTCCATTACTTCACCCATATTATCCGCCGTCTCGTCCGCTATCAGATTTCCCTTCTCCACTGCCGCCACGGTAGTCTCGATCAAGCGAGTGGTTTCCTTGGCAGACCGAGCCGATTCTTCCGCCAGATTCTTAACCTGCTCCGCCACCACCGCAAAACCTCTTCCTGCCTCTCCGGCGCGGGCCGCCTCGATTGCGGCATTCAAGGACAACAGATTTGTCTGCGTAGCGATATCTTCAATGGCGCCGATAATAGCATTGATTTCCTCCGAACAATTCCTGATCTCATCAATTGCTTCTTTTAGTTCGTGCATCTTTTCGTTACCTACAGACAATGTCCGGCCTGCTTGAGAAGCAATCTCCACACATTCTCTCGCATCATTGGAATTTTTATCCATATCCGCATACAAATTTTCCGTCAGTGATGTGAGATCAAAAATAGTCGTAGCCTGTAAGGTACTGGATTCGGCTAAGTTCGTGGCAGCGTCTGCCAGCTGCAAGGAGCCGCTCTTGATCTGTTCCGACATCTCCCGAAGATTACGTAAGGTATGCCGGATCTCCTCGCTTATTTTATAGAAGGAATCCTTTATGACAGAAAACTCACCCACATAATTTTCATTCAGAGATATATTATAGTTTCCGTTTCCCATCTGCTCCAATACCGCGGTGATTTCACCAATGATTTTTACAAGATTCTCCTTCATAAACCGAATCGCCGCAACCATTCTCCCGACTTCGCTGTCGTCCTCCTGCATATCAAATGCCTCGTGCAATTCTCCCTCAGATATTGCAACCATCTGGTCGGAAACCTTTTTAATCGGCACCAGAAGTTCCTCTCTGGAAAACTTAATGGTAACACTGATTTGGCGCATAACATAAAGAAAGGACAGTAAGAACAGCAGTTCCACAATCACCTGAACGGTTATTAGTATGTTCTTCTTCACGTCCAGCCTGTCCTGAATCCGGTTGATAGCCGCATCGGTCTGAGAATTAATCTGGGCGATGTCGGTCTCGTACCGTTCGCCGAACACATAAGAAATTGCCTGTTCCCGGTCTCCTGCAGCTGCTGCCCTCATGGCTTCTTCTTCCAGTGGTACAAGTCCGTCGGACAATTCCGCGATGCACTCCATCTCGCTCCATTCCTGATCGGTAATATTGTTCTTCTTCAGACCGGCCCACGCAATATCCCTGTTCCTGTCCTCGTTAAGCTCCCTCATATAATCATTATAATACTCTTCGTTTCCGGTAACAGAATACGCCTGAACGGCATATGTAAGAGCCTTGGAAGCCAAACGGTACTGATTTAAATACTCGTTGGTCTCCAGACGGTCTTCTTCCACCAAGATACAATAAAAATTAGTAATGATGGTTGCCAGCAGCATTATGCCTCCCAGCGCCAATGCCCTGATTGATTTCTTCACGATCTTTCGCAGGTGAAGCTCCTGACTGTTTTGACCAAGTGTACTGATATCTGTTTTGTTCGGAATATCCATGCTCTTTCCTCCATGACTCTGCAATCTGGTAATAGATCCTTCCGTCAAGGCCAATGGCCCAAAATTTGTGCAGGCATAATTCTAAACCATTCACTTTAACTGACTAAACTGTTACACAATCTGTTTACGGTTTCTTATAGTGCTGTTTGTATTGTATAATTTTAACAAATTTTTACACAAATGTCTATATCTTTTGGGCAAAAGTATGTAAATTCCGACAACCTTCCTGCATATTCACAATTGCGTTTCAGCGCAGTTGTGCTATGCTGCGTATTTCCGTCAACACCGCACCGTTTGCATGAGGGAATATAAATCAAATCTTACTTTTTTTCCGTATCTTTTACTTTAATATCTCCTTGTACGCTTCATAGGAAAGCGCGGCATCCTTGTGGAGAACGTTTTCTCTAAACACGCTTTCATTTCAATTTATTATGTGTAAGGTTAATAAAGTAAATAACCGGAACACCATTCGGAGAACGGAATATAGAGATATACAAGAGATCGCCTTCATTGATTTCTCCGGATTTCATTTTTTTCCGAATCTTTTCAATTGAAAAGCGCCTATCCCCTCTTGCATTATTCACTCTATAAAATTTCAATCTTACAATATCTGTCCTGCTATTCTGTATAAACAAAGCGTTACAAGAAATGCCATTCTCACCACCGTGATATAACAATTCGTAATCTACAATCCCCCAATTATATAGAAGATCCCGCAGTATACCGTTAGCATCAAGGTTATTCATGTCAATCATAGTAAATGTCATTCACAGCAACGCGTAATCCTCGTTACGAAATCTCCGGATTGTATTTATAACTTCTCTTTCATCAGGATACGGTGAAAAAATCATATGAATCCTCCTTAATATATTAATAGTCTCTCGGATTCTCCAGCCCTTATTTTCTGCGGCTTTCAAATCCAATTTTATAAAATATTTTAGAACGGATGTATCAGTGTGATGATTCCCGTCTGGCAGATGGGAACGGATTAGGATTAGTTATTGTAAAAGCGCACAAAGGGAAAATAAAAGCGGAAAGCACCCCCAGTGCAGGCGTAACATTTACAATTACGTTTCGGAAAGCCCTGTGACCACACAGGGCTTTCTTTGCAAAACATGAAAAAAACAAGGTTTCGGCAAGGTTTTGGCAAGGTTTATGACGTATAATGAATTCTACACAAAAGTATCAATGTTTCTACCTCAATTACGGGAGAAAGGAAAAAACTATGAATGATTTGGTGATTTTTGCAAAGCTGCGTGGGACATCCCGCCCGAATGCCGTGAAAAATGCGTTGGAAGTAGTCGGTCTTGCCTACAAAGATAAAAAGCTGTTCAGCAAGTATTCCCTTGGCATGAAGCAACGGCTTGGAATCGCAAATGCTATCATGCATGACCCCGAACTTTTGATTCTTGATGAACCGATTAATGGTCTTGACCCGATTGGCATAGCGG
>CAJUTJ010000029.1 GCA_910589655.1 uncultured Acetatifactor sp.
ACAATCCCATGGAGCTAAAGCTCCGATGAGAAATGCCGTGTTTTCGGGCATTTCTCGGTGTGAGACTTAGAAGTTCTTTGCGAAACAGCCTCTGCTGTGAGCAAAAATTGCTAAAGCAATTAGAACTTCTTCTCACACTAATACCAACGCCATCTTAGGGCAAAACGCCGCACATTTTCCACATCTGATACATTTGTCGTGATCCACTGTCGGTGCGTGAACCCCCTCCTGTGATAACGCCCCCACCGGACAGATTTCAACCGACGGACATGCATGGTTTTGAGGACATTTTTCTACAATTACTTCTAATTTCTTCTCCATAGTTATACCCCTTTCCGCGTGTCAGCACGCAAATCAATCACCCTTCCGCTTCCTCCAGATAAGCGTTTAGGAACTCGGAAGCAAGGCTGTTCTGTAAGATATGTTTTTTTGCCTCTTCATATGTAAACCAATTATATGCGTCTATTTCACCGTTTACGCATAGTTCACTGTCATCCTTTACAAAAGCCGTAAAATTGCACATGAGGGTATTGGAAGGTTCGAAAAATTTCGTCCTGTTGAACTTGAGCCGTACAGCAGACATCCCTGTTTCTTCTTTTAATTCTCTTATGACTGCGTGCTCCAGCTGTTCCGTCCGGTTTACATATCCTGCCACCAAAATATAAGCCGGACGATTGTATTGCTGGATCAACAAAATCTTGTTTGTCCGTTGATTCACAACGATCATACTCACTGCAACATTGTACATTGGAAAACGATACTGTCCGCATTTCGGACAGAAAGGAATCATCCCCTCATTTTCAAGTTCTTTACGGATTAATTTGGCACCGCATGTCTGACAAAATGCATTGCTCATTTTTATTCAACCTTCCCGTCATGCCGACGCAGCCGGCATAAACAATCAATGAATCGGTGCAAGTCTGGAAGAATCGCATCAGCGATTCTTCTAACTGCTTTAGCCGTTTGGGGAGAAGCTCTGCTCCGCAGAGCGTGAAATCACTTAGCGAGGTCTTTTCAAGCTTAGTGATTTCCTTCACACTTACTCCTGTTCCATCGAAATTCAGGTAAGCTCTCCCCTTGTCGTTTCCCTCGCATTCCGTCTTCTCACAGGACATTTTAAAGTGAACTGTAACGCTTTTCTCGCGATTTTGTGCAAAGGCGAAGTGAACAGTAATCATTATAACACAAAACATTCGGAAATTGTAGTCTGATTGAATTCGACAGCCGACATATAAACTACTCCAGTTACTGTTCACTTCGTTCACAGCAACCTATGCACAAAAATCGCAAAACAGCGATTTCGCGCATGTCTGTCTCGGGTTTATCACGCAGAAGCAGCGTGATAACACCTCGCGGCGGCAGCGAGTGAACCGTAACCTATTCCACCGATTCAATGGACTCCACAATATTCATTTTGGCTATGGAGCGCAGCGGAACCACGGTTGCCAGCAGACATGCGGCTACGGAAAGTACAGACGCTTCCCCCACAGCCCCAAAGGGTACTGCCGTAAGGCTTAAAGTATCCGTACTCGCCGCCTCGATAAAAATAACGCAGATATATCCCAGCACCGCACCGATGACGGAAGCAAAAATCCCATAATATGCACCTTCCCAAAGAAACGTTTTATATAAGCTTCCTCTGCTCATTCCGATGGCTCTCTGCATACCGATTTCCGTGACACGCGTATGGATATTACTGTATACGGTGTTTATGATATTCAGAATACCGATGACACCGACGAAAAGTATCAACGCCCAGCACAGCATGTTAATCTGCTCAAAGCTCTCCGCCGTCTGAGCGTCAGACTGTCTATAGGACAGCCAATGTGTTCCCGGCGCCTCATTGCGCCATTCCTCCATCCAGCTCTCAAACGCCTCTGCATCCGCATCCTCTTTCAAAGTGGGATAAATTTCGCTGAAACAATCGTTTCCCACTAAAGAATTATAAACTTCATCATTGACAATGATCTGTACGCCATTGACAAAGCCGTCATTATCAATCGTAACGGGATCGTCCATAAGCCCCGCCACCCGCATTTTAAAGTCTCCCAATGTGATAACATCCCCCACTTCCAGATTGGTAAAGGAAACCTCTACACCGTCGTAAGAAAACGGAATGGGATTCTTGACAAAGCAGGCTGTCCCATCCAGAAAAGCCGTCTGATCCGCTTCGGTGAGATCGGGATGATAAGAGAACGCCCGCTCCTTGTCCGTGCTTACAATCTGCAGTGTCTCGTGGGACTGCACCGCCAGATCCGTGTCAAAGGGCAGCGTGCCCCCCCAGTCGAAAACCGCCAGCTTCGTGGTGGACAAACCGCCTACCAGCTCATGTGTCTTCATGGCATTGACTGCCTCCACGGGGATACCCGCAGTCTTATTGGTAACGGCATAATCGCCCAAGTGCATATCCCGTACCGCGCTGCCGGTATCCAGCAAAGCGGAAAAGCTCTGCAGCGCAATATAGACGGTTATGCTCATAACGAGAGACAAAATCGTAATGACCGTCCTTCCCCGTCCCCGTTTTAAGTTGAGTCTCGCATAGTAAGCCTCAAAATTCCGTATTCTTTTATTTCTCCCCACCTGTCTCTTAATCCTCACCGCCCTTCCGGACATGGCCACCGTGGGCGATACGCGGGATGCATACCGGGCGGCGGGGAACGCCGCCGTCATGGCGAAAAACAGTGTGACGGCTACGCTTAATAACAGGAACCACACATTTCCCTCATGAACGGAATAAATGGCGGCATTTAATTCCTCTGTGCTGTCCACCATAAACAGTTCAGGATTTAAAAAACCGATTGCCGCAGCCAAAATACCTTTCGCGGACAAGCTTCCTAAGCATAGACCTACAGGAATGCCGATACCGCAGAGAATGAGCAGCTGCAAGGATACAAGCCTATAAATCTGCCCCCTTTCGCCACCCATGGCACGGAGTGTACCGTACTCCCGGATTCTCTTAGCAACCGAAATCTTTAATATATTGTAAATCACCAGACCTGCGGCCAGCAGAACCAATACTCCCACAAGGATACAGGAAAGTGCCATAAAAGGAAATCCTCTGCTGCTATCCACATTTCCGGATCCGTCATAGGAAATTCCAAGGGCCTCCAGAAGTATCCAATTATATTGGATATAGCGTTCTTCCACGTCCAATGACGCGGCAAGATCCATGACGATTTTCTGAAAATCCGCTTTATTATAGGTCTTAAAATCTGTTGCATAAAAACAATATTCCTCCGGAAGCAGCTTTTCCGCCGTCCCCTGACCTGCAATTCCGAACACTGTGCCCGCAGCATACCCCAGATAATTACTTTCCAAAACAGCCGTCAGCAAAAACTCCGCAGAATATTCATAATCCGGCAGAAAACCATCCATAGAACCGGCAGATAGATTTAAGGAAACCGTGTCCCCGACGGAGACGTCCAAACCGAGAAATTGTATGACATCCTCCGGCAAAGCAATTTCCATTGCCCGTTCCGGCAGACGCCCTTCCTTCACCCTGCCCATGGAAGGATAGCGGGCAAGCCCATTATCGTGATATTCCCGCATAAGCAGTGTAAGGCCGCTGTTTTCCATTTCTGTGCTTCCCACGGTCATCCAGTCCCCCACATCATACAGGCGCCGGTCTGCGTGAAGCGCTTCCGCCTGTTCCTTGGTCAGATCGTAAAATGTGGCATACCGGTCCCCGTTCAGCCCCGCAGCCTGCTCTATGCGCATAGACTGCAAAATGCCTATGGACTGACCGATTACAGTGGTCATAACGGTGGACAGAATAACCGCCGTCAAAATCAAAATGGCCGTTACCTTTTGAGCCTTTAATTCTTTCCATGCAAAACTTAAATATGATTTCATATGAATCCTAACCTTTCCGATTCCGCTCTGGGGAATCTCCTATCCGGAGGAAGAATGCCCGCTCCTTGGGCATATTTCCGGCAGCCGGGCAATCCGCAGGCCCCTTTCACACCGCCTCCGAAAGCACACCGTCCACAATGGTAAACTGTCTGACCGCCCTCTTTGCGATCTGCAGGTCGTGAGTGATGATAACAAGCGTTTTATTCATTTTCTCCCGAATATCGCACAACATCTTCATCACCTCTCCGCCGCTTTTACTGTCAAGGTTTCCGGTGGGTTCGTCCGCAAAAATAATGTCCGGTTTGGCAATCAGCGCACGGGCTATGGCCACGCGCTGCTGCTGCCCTCCGGAAAGCTCATGGGGCAAATGGTTCAAGCGGGTGCCGATTCCTAAAAATTCCGCCAATTCCCTCAGATAGTCCTCGTCCGGCTGCCGTCTGTCCAGCAGCAGCGGCATCATAATATTTTCACGGGCGGAAAGCACCGGAAGCAGGTTAAACTGCTGAAAGATAAATCCCATTTTCTTCCGCCGGAAAGCGGACAGAGCCTTATCGCTGCCGTTATGAATGTCTGCCCCGTCATACAGGACATTGCCGGAGGTAGGAGTGTCCAGACCGCTGATAATATGAAGCAATGTGCTTTTCCCGCTGCCGGAAGGCCCCATAATGGAAATAAAATCACCCCCGTGGATGGACATTGCCGCATGATCCAGTGCAACCACCTTATTTTCGTTGGTTCCATAAATTTTTGAAACATCATTCACTGTAATATTCATAAAAAAACTCTCCTTATCCTTTTGATAAGAAGAGTATAAAAGTTAAATCTCAAGAAATCCTCAAGAAATTCTCAACACGGCACATACTTTTGCACCGGTTTGACCGTTCTCCAGAGTTAAGCTGCCCCCGTGCTTCCTGCAGAGGAGATCGCAAATGTATAACCCCATCCCAAAATGATCCGAGTCTTCCACCCCTTTTTGAAAGGGTTTCACTCCGTTCTTTAACAGCCTTTCGGGAAAACCTTCTCCGTCGTCGGCCACTTCAAGGGACAATTCTTCCTCCGATAAAAAAAGCCTGACCGTAATCTGCCTCTTGGCAAAACGAAGCCCGTTGGATATAAGGTTTTCCGCAATCTGAAACAGCATATTTTTATCCACACAGATTGTTCCGCCGCTTCCAAATCTTTCAAAAACAAACCGGATGCCGCTGCCGGCCACGATGAAGCTTATGGCGTTTTCCAGTTCTCCGGTCAGCGTGCTCCATGCCGCAGGCGCTCTCTCCGCCTGCACCTCCTCCAGCTTTCCCACACTTCCCATGATTTCCACATAACGCCGGATGCGGTCGGTATAATCCTCTATCCGGGCCAGATTTTCCCTGAGCAGCTCCGTATCCGGAAAGTCCTCCTTCACAGCGGCAGACTTTCCTGCTTCGTCCCGTTGGACACTGGGCCGCTCCAGACACCGGCGTGCCATTTTTACGGATCCCTTTATAACGGTGACCGGATTCCTCAGGTCATGGGAAAATGCCGCGTTAAGCCGCTTTCTTTCCTCCGCCTGACGCCATAATTCCCGGTTATTATTCAGCAGGGACCGGCGCATGTTTTCGAAGGCAACACAAAGCTCCCCCAATTCGTCCTCCGCCCGCGTCTCCATCTGAAAATCCAAATCATTCTCCATAATGCGGGAAGCTCCCCGGGCAAGAAGCTCCAACGGCTCTTTCAGCTTCAAACGGTAAAACAAAGAGGCCGTAATCATCATAGCCGTCACAAAACAGGCCACCGGCAGGACAATCTGCAAGGCGGAAAGAATATTCCCTGCCATTGCCGCACGGGGCGACACCTTTTTCTCTGTTTCCGTGACCACCAGATTGTCATCGTTGATCCTGACCTCCACCATATGGGACGAAACTTTGGTACTTAATTCCAAGCAAATCCAAAAAGATAAAACGGATAACAGCGTTGCAAGGATAAGATTAATAAAAGTCATGGTAAACAGCGCCTTTTTTAACCCCATGCGCCTTATCCATTCCATTTATAGCCCACCCCCCAGACCGTTTCTATATAGCCATGAAGCGACACGGCCGAAAATTTACTCCGTATTTTTCTGATATGTTCCATAATCGTATCACTGCTGCCGTCCCCTTCCAGCCCCCAGACAATGTCGTAAATACGTTCACGGTCAAAGACCTGTCCGGGATGGACGGAAAGAAGCTCCACAATATCGAACTCTTTTCTCGACAAAACCACCCCAGCTCCGTTGACGGTTATCTCCCGTTTGGAGTAGTCTATCACCATGTCATCATAAAAACGCAGCACCGGCTGCTCCTGCTTTCTGTTTTCCCGCCGCAGATGAGCGGATACTCTGGCGCCCAGCTCGTCTATGTCAAAAGGCTTAACGATATAGTCGTCCGCACCGGCCTGAAAGCCTTTGATCTTATCGATGGTTTCCACGCGGGCGGTGAGGAACAGGATGGGGCAGGAAATATGGTTCCGGATCCTTTCACAGACGGTCAAACCGTCCATGTCGGGCATGTTGATATCCAAAAGTACAATATCCGGAAGCTCCTCCGCTTTTTTTAATGCCTCTTCTCCTGTATAAGCCGTATACACTTGAAACGAACACATTTCAAAATAGCTCTTCAGCATATCCACAACGCCTTTTTCATCATCCACTATCAATACTTTTTCCTTCATGCTCATACCCTCCGTCATTCTGCCAGTCAATCGGATCGGCAGCGGAAGACTTGCAGATATTTCCGCGTAACCGCCACAGGCAGTTTTTTTATCCCAGCCAGCCTTGCAGAATCAGGAAGATCAGCAATACCGGCAGAATATATGTAACATAGATCCGGATCCATTTAGGCAGCTTTAAGCCGTCGCCTGTATTGGCTTCTTTAAAATACTTATCGAAGCCCCAGCCGAATCCGGACACGCAAAACAGCAGATAGCACAGCGATCCGATGGGCAGTATCACATTGCTCACCATAAAGTCCTCCAGATCCAAAATCGTGCTCCCGTCGCCCATAGGCTGTATGAAAGACCAGATATTATAGCCGAACACACAGGGCAGAGACAGAACTATAATGACTATAAGATTGATCAGGCAGGATTTCTTCCTGCTCCAATGAAACAAATCCATCCCGCAGGAAATAATATTCTCGAACACCGCCAATATGGTGGAAAAAGCCGCAAAGGTCATAAACAGGAAAAACAATGTCCCCCAGACCCTTCCTGCCGCCATATGGTTAAACACATTGGGCAAGGTGATAAAGATCAGGCTGGGTCCCATATCCGGGCTGATATCGAATGCAAAACAGGTAGGGAAAATAATCAAACCGGATACCACTGCCACAAAAGTATCCAAAACGGCAATATTTACCGATTCTCCCAGCAAGGTACGCTTTTTGTCTATATAGCTTCCGAATATGGCCATGGCGCCGATGCCCAGACTTAATGTAAAAAATGCCTGATTCATGGCAGCGGTAACGGTTTCAAAGATTCCCACATCCTTCATTCTGTCCAGATCGGGAAGAAGATAAAATTTCAACCCTTCTGCCGCCCCTTCCAAGGTCATACCTCTCACGGCCAGTATCACGATAATAAACAGAAGCAGCACCATCATAATTTTAGTAACCCGCTCAACGCCCTTCTGCAAACCCAGAGAACAGAACAATATGCCCGCCAGCACAACCATAACCATCACAACAGCCAGCACCCACGGACTGTCCAGCATACTCTGGAACATTCCCGCCACCTGCTCCGTGTCCTTTCCGGCAAATCTCCCCAAAAGCATCTGGTAAAAATAATACAGCATCCAGCCTGCCACAGTGGTATAAAACATCATCAAAAGATAATTGCCCGCCATGCCCAGATATCCGTTTAAATGCCATTTCTGCCCCGGTTTCTCAAGCTCCGTAAAGCTTCTCACCACGCTCTTTCTGCTGGCGCGCCCCACCGCAAATTCCATGGTCATCACAGGGACACCCATTGCCACCAAAAAGAACAAATACAGAAGCACAAACATGCCCCCGCCGTACTGTCCCGTAATATAAGGAAAACGCCACACATTGCCGATACCGATGGCACACCCCGCAGACAACAAGATAAAGCCCAATCTGGATCCCAGTTTTTCTCTTTCCACTCTGCTATTCCTCCTTGGCATTCCTAAAGAATCTATATTCTTAAAAATCCGTTTCGCGCAAACCGGCATTTCGGCATCGAATTTTCAAGCTCCCCGCATATCGCCGCATTCATCTCCATGAAATCAACGCTTGATATACCGTTTCGAATATGGTCTTATTATACCAAAGCCCTATAAGAAAGCAAGTGCGAAAGGAATGAAGTTTCTCTATGGTTGGAAACGCTCTATCCGCAAATTTGAAAATGGCCGCATTTTTAATGCCGCCATTTTCCGTGATATCTATGAGAAACTAATGAAAAAAGCTGTTGAAACCAATTACTGTTCCGCCGGTTTCTCAGCCAGAGTAATCTCCAGCTCATAGGAGACATACTCGCCGTTTACCTGACGCATAACGGTGACTTTTGCCGTGTCACCGGCCTTATAGTACTGCAATGCATTCCTCAGGCTGTCATAGGAAGTGATTCTCCTGTCATCAAACTGTACAATGATATCCTGCTTCATTATGCCTGCCGCTTCTGCTGCAGATCCTTCCTCCACGTCATAGACGAAAACTCCCTGAGGCATGTGGTACATCTGGATAACCTGATCGGTGATTTCCTGCATGGTTATTCCCATATATCCTGTCTCTTCCTCGGGTATCCTGTCCTTCATCAAGTCCGCGATGATAGGGCTGGCAGAGCTGATGGGAATGGCATAGCCCATGCCTTCCACTTTCGCGCCGGTAATCTTATTGGAATTAATTCCGATAACCTCACCTCTTATATTTAACAGGGCGCCGCCGGAATTACCTTCATTGATCTCCGCGTTTGTCTGTATAAATGTTCCTCTGGATCCGTCCTCCATGATAATCTCACGATCCAGTGCGCTGACGATACCGTTAGTAACGGACTGACCGATGCCCAAAGCATTTCCGATGGCAATCACAGGCTCGCCCAGCTTCAGGCTTTCGCTGTCCCCCAAGGTAGCAATCGCTATAGCATCTCTTGTCTCGGCGCTGAGGCTGTCCAAAGGCACCGCTACTACCGCAAGATCCATGTCCGTATCCACACCTTTAATAATCGCCTGTGCCGTGGAGCCGTCCGTAAAAGTAATCTCCAGCGCATCCGCTCCGTTTACCACATGGTTGTTGGTTACAATCAAAAGCTCATTCATATTTTCCGCCACAATGATTCCGGAACCGCTGGACGCATTCTGTCTGCTGTAGACCTGACCCCATACATTGTAACTGGTGCTGGTGTAATTACTGATGATGGATACCATTGCAGGCATAACCTCTTCCACCACATCGGAGATATCGTCCTGAACATAGGTGATATGCGTGGGAAGAGCTGTTCCGTTTACGGGCATTGTCAGGGAATCCGTACTTTCCGGCCGGATCTGGGAAACCTCTTCCTTGGAAAAGTACTCCGTTCCCAGCTTCATTCCGTAAAAACCTCCTCCTGCAAACAAGCCGAAGCATAAACCTAATCCTGCGCTGACTGCGAACTTGCGGAAACCTCCCTTGGACTGCCTGTGCTTTTTTTCCTTTTTCTGAGATTGAATCCCTGACGCCAATGCGCTTTCTTCCAAAGCCTTTGCCGAATAAGTCGTGTAATCAAAATAGGGACTCCTGCTCTCTCTTCCTTCGTTGTTTCCGATTCCGTTTCCATTTATAATTTCGTTACTATTTTCATTTCCGTTCATAACGTCTGCCTCCTTTGCTTTTCTATGAGGAAAGTATAATCCGAAATTGTGACGAAAATGTGTTTTAAACTTGAAGTAGTTGTGAAAAATTAAATGAATTTAAATTTTTTAATGTTCTTCTGCACGGGGCTGCGCATAAAAAATGCCCGCTACGGCGGGCATTCAAATTAGGATTGTAAAATGTACTGCTTACACTATTCCACGGTAACGGATTTCGCAAGATTTCTCGGCTTATCCACATCACAGCCTCTGCCCACGGCAACATAATAGGCGAAAAGCTGCAGCGGAATGATAGCCAGCGAATTTGTGAAATACGGGTTAATCTCGGGAATATAGACCACATAGTCGGAAGCCTTCTCCATCGCTTTATTCTGTTCACCGGTCACTGCCATGACGAAAGCGCCTCTTGCCTTTACTTCCACAATATTGCTGATGGTCTTCTGGAACAGAGCAGGCTGGGTGGAAAGAGCCACTACCAAAGTTCCCTCCTCAATCAGGGAAATGGTTCCGTGCTTCAATTCTCCCGCGGCGTATGCCTCGGAATGAATATAGGAAATTTCTTTCAGCTTCAAGGATCCCTCCAGTGAAATGGCATAATCGATTCCTCTTCCGATAAAGAAAATATCCCTCGCCCCCAGATAGCGGTTGGCAAAATGCTGTATTTTTTCTTTCTGTCCCAACAGCAGTTCAATTTGATCCGGCAGGCAGCGCAGATCATTCAGCAGTTCTGCGAAAGCTTTTTCATCCAGCAGCCCGCGGACTTTTGCCATTTTCATCGCCAGCATATACAGAGCCGTCAGCTGTGCACTGTATGCCTTGGTGGTGGCAACCGCAATTTCGGGACCTGCCCATGTATACAGGCAGGCATCCGCTTCTCTGGCAATGGAGCTTCCCACCACATTGACGATGCCCAATACCTTTTGTCCCCTTTGTTTGGATTCTCTCAGAGCCGCCAATGTATCTGCCGTCTCTCCCGACTGGCTGATGACAATAACCATGGCCCCTTCCTCCAAGATAGGGTCGCGGTAACGGAATTCACTTGCCAAATCCACCTCCACGGGAATGCGCGCCAGCCCCTCCAGCACATATTTTCCGGTGACGCCCGCATGGTATGCGGAACCGCAGGCCACAATGTGGATCTTTTTAATTTGTTTCAATTCGTCATCCGACATATTCAATTCGTCAATGACAATTTCGTTTCCTTTGATTCTGGGCAGAATGGTGTCGGTTATGGTTTTGGGCTGTTCGTACATCTCCTTCAGCATGAAATGTTCATAGCCCGACTTCTCCGCCGCCTCCGCATCCCAGTCTATCGTGGTGGATTCCTTGGTCAGTTCCTCCTCATCCACGGAGTAAAAGCGCAGGCTGTCTTTCTTCAACTCCGCCACTTCCTGATTTTCCAAATAGTATACGGTTCTGGTATACTTTAAGATTGCGGGGACATCGGATGCAATAAAGCAGCCATTATCGTTCTGCCCCACAATCAGGGGGCTGTCTTTTCTCGCCGCATAAATCACATCGGGATGGTCTGCAAACAAAATTCCCAATGCGTATGAACCTTCCACACGGTGAAGCACCTTGGTGATGGCTTCCAGAGGATTCCCCTTGTAATAATAATCAATCAAATGCGCCAATACTTCCGTATCGGTCTCGGATACAAACTCATATCCTCTATTCTGCATCTTCTTCTTTAACGGTATGTAATTCTCGATAATACCGTTATGCACCACCGCTATGGTGCCTGACATGTTCATATGGGGATGGGCATTCAGGCTGCTGGGTGCACCGTGGGTGGCCCATCTGGTGTGTCCGATTCCCGAATGTCCGGGCATTGTCTCACCTCCCTTGGTGAGATTTTCCAACACCTTCAGCCGTCCTACGGCTTTTCTGGTCTGAATTTTCTCCCCGTCAAATACGGTCATTCCGGCGGAATCATATCCCCGGTATTCCAGTTTAGACAGTCCGTCCAAAATAATGGGAGCCGCCTGATTACTTCCAATATATCCCACAATTCCACACATAAAATATTCTCCTATTCCTATTCCAGTTCCGTCCCTTCTCTCCGCGCCCACTATAGGTAAGGGATGTTCCGCCGCTGGCGCGTCGCAAATCCCTTACGGGCGCTTCCGTTCCGGGACTGTTTTTATTGGTTCCAGTTCCGTCCCTTTTATTCCAGTTCCGTCCCTTCTATTCCAGTTCCGTCCCTTCTCTCCGCGCCCACTATAGGTAAGGGATGTTCCGCCGCTGGCGCGTCGCAAATCCCTTACGGGCGCTTCCGTTCCGGGACTGTTTTTATTGGTTCCAGTTCCGGGACTGTTTTTATTGGTTCCAGTATTCCCGGTTGGTGGTTATTTTTAAGATGCATTTTTGGGGAAGCTTCTTATAATTTTTTCCCAGTAGATAGCCGGCATATTTAAAACCACATTGTACACAGAAGCCGGGGAACATGTATATTTTTTTTCTCCTTATTAAATAAGTATATGTCTCTTTGACTAATTTCTTCCCTTCCGCTTCCGAGGGAATTTCCGCAAAAATTTCCGGGTGGTCCGCTTGGGACACACCCAGATCAAAATTTCTGCGCAGCTGCTGCATATTCGTATAATTATGGGAATGAAAGACCCTTGCATCCGCCTCATAGGCAATGCCATAGCCTGCTTTCACCGCACCAGACGCATAAATCATATCTTCATTAAATATAGTATGCCGGATAAAGCCTCCCAAGGCGTCATAAATATCCCGTCTGTAGGCAGCGCACACATTAGAGCAGAAGAACGTCTTTACTCCAAGTCTTGTTATGTCCGCGGAAGTTTTGATGCAGGATACGGCAGGATAATTAAATGTTCTGGATGCTTTCTCCGGCTCCCTGCAATCAGGCTTGGGCAGTTGTCTGGCATAGGAGACTGCCACCTGATCTCTCAGATGTGCAGTCAGCTTTTCAACGAGACGATTGTCTGCGGGAAGCGCGTCCTGTGTCATGGTAATAAATATTTCCGCGTCCGAGCACGTCACTCCCCGATGTCTGGTGCCGCCATGGTCAAACTCATGTTTCGAAAGGTGAAATACCTTCACATTAGGATATCTGTCCGTAAACCGCATATCCTGCACCAGCTGTTCGAAATATAGCTTTTCCGTATTCATAAGAATAATATTCTGTACGGGCACTGTCTGGTGTTCCAGCCTGTCCAGAAGAGTAAAGAGCATTTTTCCCGGTTTATATACCGGAATGATTACGTCAATCTTCAAAAGCACTACCGCCCTTTGTATGATTATTTATTAATGTAAGGTGCCGTATCCGAAGCAATTTTCCTGCTGTACTCCCGGACATTGTCCGTTACGGTATAGTCCTCGTCCTCAAACAGGAACTGATGCAGCCACACTACATTGGATTCCAAGTCCATAGGAATGACACTGCTTCCCTTTGCACCGATATTGGCTACCGTCCGCATACTCTCCTGAGGGAAGCCGCCTTCCTCCACGATTTCATACTTTGTGATAGCGCCTAAGAACTCCATAATGGTTTCCGTATCCACATTTGTATAGATGTCGTCAATGGCATTGTTAAATACTCTGGTCAAGGTAGCCAGATCGGCCTGTTTTGCCTGATCTTCAATGGCTTGAATCACTTCTCTCTGGCGGGCAGTACGCTTGAAATCGTCTCCGGCGGTATAACGGATACGGCAGTATGCCGTAGCCTGAAGGCCGTTTAACAGCTGATATCCGCTCTGCTCTACACGGGTAAATTCGCATTTCAGGGTCTCTGCTATACTCTGCTGGTAATTATTGATGTGCAGCAGTTCCACCTCGTCCACATCGATCCAAACGCCCCCAAGGCCGTCAATGACTTCGCTCAGTCCCTTATAACCCACGGTAACAAAGTTCTCAATATCCATATCCAAGTTCATATTCAACATTTTCACGGCCTGCTCTGCGCCGCCGAAGGAGTATGCCGCATTACACTTTCTGTACTCGTCAGTGCCGATGTTCAGATAAGTATCACGGTATACGCTGACCAGCTTAATTTCGCCGGTATCCAAATTAATGCTGGCAATCATGATACTGTCGCTGCGGCTGTTAATGAACAGCTGGCTGTCAGTCTCGGCATCCACGCCGAACAATGCAATATTGAGATACCCCTGCATTGCGCCGCCCTCTTCCTTCTGCTGCCGCACTTCCTCATGGATCTCCAGCTCTTTGGGATCCAGCACGGTTACTTTAGGGCCGTCGCTTGTCTTGTGCATGACCAGCCACAATATAGCGATCATAATTAAGATGATAAAAATTTCCACGGCAAAGATTATAATCTTGCGTCTTTTCTTTGCCTCCTGCTGCTTTGCAGTCATTTTCTTCTTAGTTGCTTGTGTTTCCATAATACTTTCTCCTTATTTAATATGCATTTTTATTGACAAACCCCGTGAAAAAGGTCATGAAAATAATTTTGATATCGAGTCCTAAAGTCCAGTTCTCGATATAGTAAATATCATATTCAATGCGCTTTTTGATGGAGGTATCCCCCCGCAGCCCATTGACCTGCGCCCATCCCGTTAATCCCGGCCGGACTTGATGCTTCACCATGTATCTGGGAATTTCCTCCTTGAACTTCTCCACAAACAGCGGCCGTTCCGGTCTGGGTCCCACCAGACTCATATCCCCCTTTAAGATATTAAACAGCTGGGGCAGTTCATCCAGACTGGTTCTGCGCAAAATCTTTCCCACGCCGGTCACCCGTGGATCGTTTTTCACCGTCCATGCTTTCTTTTCGTCTCCGGGAGACTGCTGCTCCATACTGCGGAATTTATACATCTGAAAGGATTTATTGTGACGCCCCACTCTCTCCTGCCGGAAAATGACCGGGCCGGGTCCGGAACACTTTACCGCAATGGCCGACAGCAGCATAACGGGCGAAGTAATGATAATTCCCGCCAAGGAGCCGATGATGTCAATTGCCCGCTTTATAATAATGTTGCCTGTATTGGACAGGGGGACATACCGGATATTTATGACCGGAAGCCCCATCAAATCCTCCGTATATGGTTTGCTGGGAATCATACTATTATAATCCGGAATAAATTTTGTGTGCACACCCGATTTTTCACAGATGCCCACAATCTCTTCCAGATTATCATAATCCCTCAGGGGAAGAGTGATTGCGATCTCATCCAGTTTATTTTCCGGCAGGATAATTTCCAGATTCCCTAACGTCCCCAAGACCTTCACGCCTTTATACAGCGTTCCCGCAGGCACATGGTCATCCAGAATTCCGCAGGCCACATAGCCCCATTGAGGGTTATCCGTCAGGCGGTTAATGTATTCCTCCGTTGCACGGGAGTATCCTACCAGCAGCATATGTTTGAGATTATACCCCTTCCTCCGGATGGTCTGAAGACTCCTGCGCAGCACCAGTCTGACCCATGAGGTAATTCCCACATTTAAAATGTAAAAAAATGCCATTACGGAACGGGAAAAGTTAATTTCTTTTATAATCATATAGAGCACTACGATAAGTACAATGATTCCTATGGTGTTGGCTTTTACAATTCCGTATATTTCAAATCTCCGGCGGACCGTTCTCTTGGGCGCATACACGCTGCAGGAATAATATAAAAGCATATACACCGGAACGATTAAAACCAACAGCTCTATATAATCGCTGAGAGGCAGCACCCCTACCCCCGGTCCGTCATTCAAAATATAAAATTTGACAATATATGCCAGTATCAGGGAAAACGCCGTGATGACAGCGTCTATTAATACTAATAATCGATTAAATATTTTCTGGTTGTCCTTTATCATACGCGCCACCCAAGCTTCCTTTTACAGTACTATTATAAAAAGAACAATTTAGGAATTTATGAAGCTTTTTCTTAAGTTTTCTTAAGAAATCTGAGGGTATTGGCATAAAGCTGCCCCTGAATGGAAATATACGCGCCCAAATGCCCCCATTGAAAGCGTATTTTACTTTTTCTGCCTTCCAAGGAATTCAGCTTTTTCAATCCTTCTGCCAATCCTTTCATGTATAATCGGCCCATTCCCTTTCTATGGAAAAACAAAAATTTTAAGAAGAATCCCGTTGCCAAAAACGGAAAATTCCATATCCATTGCAGCAAGGGCATATTTTTCCCTATCACCAAAATATTATTTGCCGCCGCCAGCCTTGTCTTAAATTTATTATACCTTGAACCGGAGGAGGCGCTGCCGTAATGAATCACTTCCGCCTTGGGCTCATAATAATTTCGGTAGCCGTAGATTCTTGCCCGATAGCCCACGTCCACATCTTCCATATAGGCAAAATGCCCTTCGTCAAAGTAACCTATTTCTTCAAAAATTTTCCTGCGGTAAACCGCCGCGCCGCCGCAGGCCGAGAAAACCTCCGCCGCCCTGTCATAGTCCGCCGCAGGCTTTCCCTTTCCTCTGGCATAAGCCCAGCCTAAGACACAGTAACGGTCTCCCGCGCCGTCCAGCAGCTCCGGTTTATCCCATAAAAGCATTTTGGCGCTGACGGAAAAAGCATGGGGCCGGTTTTCTATGGCATGATACAGCTCGTAAATAAAGCGCGATTTCACCTTTGTGTCATTGTTTAACAGAATCACATAAGGCGCTTGTGACGCCTGAATGCCCACATTTACGGCATGGCTGAAACCGGTATTTTCCGAAAGGGCAATGATCCTGACCCGGGAGAACTCCCGCTCCATCAGTTCAAGGCTGCCGTCGGAAGAGCCGTTGTCCACCACCACAATCTCATAGGGAGGGGTACAGTCCTCCTGCTCCCCAAGGGATCGTAAACACTCCCCCAAAAACTTTATGCCATTATAATTCGGAATTACCACTGTCACTTCTGCCATATCAATATCCTCGTGTTCTTCCGGTCTTGCACCGGTTCATGGATTGTCTGTACCGGCCGGGACGGCATGTCCTCTTTTTTCTCCGTTCCGGCATATACAAAAGCTTGTATCCCTTCTGCCGGAACGCTTCTCCTAATTTTATACTCAGTAATGCATAATCCGTTCCGTCAGGAAGCGCGGACACATCAAAAAGACGGGTTCCCGGCAGTACCTTGTATTCCACCCCCGTAATTTCTGCAAAAAGCTCCCAAAGCTCTTCTCTCACTTCGATATTTCGGATGTCCAGCGCTTCCGCCTGCTGCTGCAGCACGGCTCTATGCAGATAGCCGCTATAGGAAAGGGGAAGTCCCTCGTAGAATACTTTTCCCTCCGGAGACATCCGCCCGCCTGCAATTCTTCTTCTCTTCACCACCGGTCCGCCCAGCGCCGCCAGCTCCGGACGTGACTCAAATATGTTTGCTTTATATTCCAAGCGATAGAAGCCCAAATGCTCCGTATCCGCCGCCTCAGCCTTCCACTTTTTCCGATCCGCAAAAGCCTGAACCGCCTTCCGGCCCGCCTCGTAGGCGTAGATCTTGCTTTGGGGATTCTCGGCGGTGGATCCCGTATGGCAGCGCCAATGATATAACATCATGGGAATATGCGCAATGGCCTTTTCCTGTCCCTGACTCAGGAGCCCACAGGCGCCCCGCAGCACCAGATCAAAATCCTGCGCCCCCTCGTATTCTTTGCGCAAGCCCAGACTTTGAACCAGTTCCCGCTTCATTACCATAAAGTGACAGATGTAATTGTTGGACAGCAGCAGATCCAGATTAAAATCTTCTTTGTAATTAGGGTCATAATACTCTGTGCCGTCCCCGTTACATTTATCCTCATCGGAATAGATTATCTGCAGTTCATTGCCTTTCTCCCTCTCTCTCTCTATTATGGCCGCCATTTCATAAAGAGCATTCTCTTCCAGCAAATCGTCATGATCCAGAAGCCCCACATAATCTCCTGCCGCCTGAGCAATTCCCTGATTGGTATTTTCCGCAATGCCGTCATTGGAAGAAAGATGAAAATACCGGATACGTTCCTCCCCATATGCCTCCGCCACAGCCCTTATTCTTCCGGCCGTCATGGCATCCGCAGCTGTCTTCGTTCCTGCCGAGGCCTTCGTTCCCGCCGGCGTCTTCATATCCGCCGAGGCCTTCGTTCCTTCTGCTGCCTTCGTATCCGCCGGCTTTCCGGTGTCTGCCGTTACGGACTTTATGTCAATGTCTTCCGTGGCATCCGCCAATATCAGTTCCCAGCTCGGATAAGTCTGTTTGATAACGGACTCTATCATTTCCTTAAGATAACTTTCCGGCGTGCGGTATACGGGCACCACTATACTGAATGAAACATGGGAAAATCCGGCTGCGGCATGTTCCCGCTGTTTTTTCTTTTCCTGTTCGGAAACAGGCTGCCGGCGGTATGGCGGCTGTCCGCCATGTCCCACTCTCTCCCTCATGGCGTATATGGTCTTCCTCAAACCGTTCCGTTTCATATAATATATGGTTTTTTTCAGATTGGCGGCGCTAAAAATATTCATAAAATATATTTCTCCTTCATCAGGGAATCCCTATAACCGTTCCGCTCGTTCATACCGACAAATTCCCTACCGGCTCACAAGGAATCCGGTAGGGAACTATGTATTTCTCTGTATTTTATTACGGCTTTCACACACTCAAAGAGTCTGTGTGCAGCTGCATCTTCCGTCTCACACGGGGATGTCTCTTCCCACGAAAGTACGAAGGTTTCAGGACTCTTACAGCAATGCCTTTAAATCCTCTGTCAGCTTTTCCACTCTTGCCTGCGCATCTTCCATACTGCTGCCCTTTACGCCCATATAAAACTTGATTTTGGGCTCCGTACCGGAAGGACGGGCGCAGCACCACGCATCATCGGGAAGCTCAAAGTAAAGCACATTGGATTTGGGAAGTCCTGTCTTTGTCTCCGCTTTGGTCTCCATGTCAACGATCTTATCCGTCTCGTAATCTCTGAATTTCAGCACCTTCAGATCACCGAAAGCCTTGGGAGGGTTCTGGCGGAGCTTATCCATAATCTCGGCGATCTGCCTTGCACCGTCAATCCCCTTCATGGTGATTGTATACTGTGTCTCCTTGAAGTATCCGTACTTCTCATAGGTTTCCAGCATCATATCCCAAAGGGTCTTTCCATGCTTCTTACAATATGCAGCCACCTCACAGAGACACATAACAGCCACAACGGCATCCTTGTCCCTCGCATGGGTTCCTGCCAGACATCCGTAGCTTTCCTCCAGACCGAATACATAATTGTTGCTTCCGGTCTGCTCAAAAAGCTTAATCTGCTCACCGATAAACTTAAAGCCTGTGAGCACTTCGATCAGTTTCACATTGTAAGATGCCGTGATTGGTCTGGTCATATTGGTAGTTACGATTGTAGTAACGAGAGCCGGATTCTCGGGCATTGTCCCTGTCGCCGTCTTCTCTCTCAAAATATATTCCGCAATCAGCATACCGGACATATTTCCGGTAAAGGACACGTATTCCCCTGTCTTGGCATCCTTTGCATAAATGCCCAGACGATCCGCATCAGGGTCGGTAGCCAGAACAATGTCCGCATCCTTCTCCTTTGCCAG
This sequence comes from uncultured Acetatifactor sp., assembly GCA_910589655.1. Classification (GTDB taxonomy): domain Bacteria; phylum Bacillota; class Clostridia; order Lachnospirales; family Lachnospiraceae; genus Acetatifactor. The sequence goes on from CAJUTJ010000029.1 coordinate 19,154, forward strand.
ACGAAGCGCATACGTAAATGCCTTGGGATCCTCGGGGTTTGGATAATCCAGAGTGGTAAACTTAGGATCGGGATTTTCCTGCTCGGGAACCACATACACATTCTTGAAACCAAGCTCGGATAAAATGCGTCTCACGGGAAGGTTGCCCGTACCGCAGAGCGGCGTATATACGATCTTAATGTCGTCGGCCACTTCCGCAATCACATCCGGATGGATAATCTGCTTTTTCAGCTCTTCCATATATTTGTCGTCAATCTCTTTACCGATGACCTGATACAGCCCCTTCTCCTGAGCGTCGGCCTTTGTCATGGTCTTGACGGTATGGTAATCCTTGATGCTCTGCACTTCCTCGATAATCTGTTTGTCCTTCGGCGCCGTAACCTGTGCGCCGTCCTCCCAGTAAACCTTATAACCATTGTACTCGGGGGGATTGTGGCTGGCCGTAACTACGATACCTGCCGTACAGCCCAGTGTCCGGAGCGCAAAGGAAAGCTCGGGGGTAGGTCTGAGGGATTCAAAAACATATGCCTTAATACCGTTTGCTGCCAGACAAAGCGCAGCTTCATCCGCAAATTCGGGAGACATATTTCTGGAGTCATATGCAATGGCAACACCCTTCTCCTGTGTGCCCTGCTTTAAAATAAAGTTTGCAAGTCCCTGAGTCGCCTTGCGGACCGTATACAGATTCATACGGTTTGTCCCCGCACCGATAATGCCGCGGAGACCGCCGGTGCCAAACTCCAGTTCCTTGTAGAATCGTTCCTCAATCTCTCCTTCATTGTCACGGATCGCCAGAAGCTCGTTCTTGGTGTCCTGATCGAAATAGTCGTCGTTCAGCCAGAAATTGAACTCATCCATAAAACTCATTTTCGCTTACCCCATTTCTGCACAGTTTTTCTTCTCTTGTGGTCTGCGGACACTGTGCTGACACAGACCTGCAGGATTTAATTATTCTGCTTTTGGGCATTGCTCGGGCATTTGCTTTGGGCATCTGCTTTGGCATTTGCTTTGGCATCTGCTTTGGGCATCTGCTTTGGCATTTGCTCGGGCTTCTGCTTTGGTTTCCGATAGGTACGGGCAGAGACCCGTAAAACCTTTGGTTTTACGGGTTCGCTTCGCTCGTCAAATGGCCGCATAGGCATCTGCTCGAGCAAGCTCGGCAGATGTCTATACGGCCATTTGACTCTGCCCTTTGCGGACATTATACCATATCCATGCAATTTGTGCTACAGCATTTTGTGATATCGGGCAGAATCAATTTGCGGTTCGGCGGAGTTTGCTCTTTTTCAAAAGGCCGGAGGCAATAATTTGGCTGCCGGCAACGGCCTTTGGGGCTAAATGATATAATTAAAGGGATTGATATAGTATGTGCCGCTGAAGAGGTGGATCATGAGCAGAACCCATCCCACAAGAACCACCGCATTCCGCCATGCGCTGTGTTTGGTGTCATAGGTCAGTTCCACAAGCTTTGCTGCGGCAACCACCCACACCAGAAGCATACCCGATGTCATCTCCCATGCAAAACTGCCATAATCCAGCTTACTTCCCGTCTCTACCAGCAAGGAAAACTCCGCGGTTCCCACCAGATATCCGATACATGCCAGACGCCCTTCCACACTTTTCAGAAAATATTTCGGGTTGGTAAGGAAGATCCAGATAGGGAAAGTCATGGAATGCACCCATGATTTGAAAATATTGGGAGAATACATGCGCCATACCGTAAACAAAGGATAGACTGCCACCTTAGCGTCATCATTGGTTCCTCCCCAAAGGTAGAATGCGGCATAGGAAAGCAGCAGATAGATCAGCGCCGGAATACTGGCACAGCCGATTCTCCACATAAAACTCCATACCTTCTTCCAGCTGCCGTCCTTTTTCCGAAGGGCCATTATCATATCAATGCACAAAAACACAACTCCCGCCGGAAGCAGCATAAACACAAAGGTGGGCTTGGCAAAAGTGGACAGAAGCAGCACCGCTCCGAAAAACACATAGAGAAGCTTCCGGCTCCTTTCTCCCCGGAAAAATATCGTTTCCTTTCCCCGGTAAAGCATTATCAAGTCTACCGCAAGGAGAAATGCCAGCAGTCCAAAGGGCTTTGCCGCATGATGGGTGGGATTGAAAAAAGCGTTAATGGCATACTGCCCCTCATAGTGGTAGGTATTGAACCATTTCATATACAGCGGCATGGAAAAGCTCAGCATACCGCTGACTACCGCTGCCGTCACTCCGGAAGCGCCCTTTGTAAATCGTTCCGCCAGACGATCCACCGCAAAAAAGGTAATCAGACAGTTCAGCGCACAGAAGCCTCCATGCACGAAGGCTCCCGCCTCCTCCAAGGGCATTTTCAGATACTTGACGCCGGCTTTCACACAAATATGCCAAAGCATATATGGCTTTTTTACCCATATGTCAGCGATATTTGTCAAATAAATATCTCCTGCCTGCCAGAGATGTTCCCTTAAGTCAACAATATCGTCCTCTTTAAATTCGTTCAGTGCATATTTGTATAAAATGACGAACACCACCACCGACAAAACTGCCGCCACCGCATATTTTACCCTGTTTTGGTTTTGATTCTCTTTTATTTCCACCTGATTTACTCTTATCCTTTCTCTGCTCCGGTCTTTGTATGTCAGCTCACCGGTCTATAATCCGGACGGCGCTTGGAAAAACCAACCTGCGCAAATCCCTCCTTGCACACAAAATGGGCAAATGAGACCCATTATGGCGCACAGCAGTCTCGGGATTTCGTGCAAGGGAGCACGAAACGCCTTGCGGTTTCCGCAGGCAAGATCCGGAACTTTTATAGTATGCTATATTTTCAGGGAATAATCACTTCTGTCCAGAGAGAAGTTGGGATTATAATAAGGATCTCCCGCCGCCAGCTCTTCCTTCCATTTTTCTCTGAATTTTTCGGACTCCCTGTTATATCTTTCCGCCTTTTCACCGTTGTCATCCAAGCCTCTGGATACGGATTCATAGTGAAACAGCTCGGCAAAAGGAGTAAAGACGTTGAGCAGCCCCTTTTTCCGCAGCTTCAGGCAGAAATCCACGTCATTTAAGGAAACGGCAAAGCCCTCGTCCAGCCCGCCCACTTCTTCGTACAGGCTCTTTTTAACCAGCAGACAGGCTCCCGTAACGGCAGTGACATTTTGGGCATAGCACAGCCTGCCCATATACCCCAGATTCTGCCGGTGCTGCTTATAATGGGTGTGTCCGGCGGTTCTATGGGCACCCAGCCCGATTACCACTCCGGCATGTTGTATGGTTTTGTCCCCATAATAGAGCTTTGCGCCTGCCGCACCCACGTCTTCCCTCTGGGCGTACATCAGCAATTCTTCCATCCAATTCACGGTGATAACTTCCGTATCGTTGTTTAACAGCAGAATGTACTCTCCCGACGCATATTTTACGCCCAGATTATTGACGGCAGAATAATGAAATGCTCCTTTAAAGGTCACTATGGCCGTCCTGTGATCCTGACTGCGCTGAATATCCTTGTCTTCTTCATAGGGCGCACCCAGCAGCTGTGTATAATATTCCTTGATTTCCTTTGTGGTACTGTTGTTCTCCACGATCACGATTTCATAATTGTCATAGGTGGACTTTTCCGATATAGAGGTGACACAGCGGCGCAAATCTTCCACATGATCTTTGTTGGCAATAACAATGGAAATCTTTGGCGTCCCCAACACTTGATATCGTATACGGAATATGGTCTCAAAGGCTCTGGTGCTCTCGATCTTAAAATGTTCAAAACCGTGCTTTCTCAAATGCTCCGCCACGGCGCCCTTTGCCGCCTCAATGGCATAGGGCTTGGCCTCAATGCCGGAGGCAACGCTGCCCGCATGGCTGCGCCAGTAATACATCAGTCTGGGCACATGAACTACCTTTTTAGCGTTATCCGTTAAACGCAGAATCATATCATGATCCTGACTGCCGTCGAATTTCGGCCGGAACAGCTCACTGCCGTCCAAAAGCTCTCTGGCAAATACACTGAAATGGCAGATATAATTATTGGCGCGGAGGTTATCCGGCGAATAATCCGGCTTAAAATGCATGGTCAGCATACGGTTAATGTCACCGCTCTTATAGGTGGTTTCGTCACAGTAAAGGTAATCCGCATCCTGTTCGTTGATTGCCTTCACATACTCATACAGCACACTGGGATGGAGAATATCGTCCTGATCCAAGAGACCGATAAATTCACCCGTCGCCATAGTGAGACAGGCATTGGTATTTCCCGCTATGCCGCTGTTCTTCTCCAACTTCCGGTAAACTACCCTGCCCTTTGATTTTTCCGCATACTGACGGCAGATTTCCCCGATATAAGCATGGTCTTTGTCGGAGCCGTCGGCCAGACACAATTCCCAGTTCTCGTAGGTCTGGTTCATGACGGAATCCAGCATTTCAATCTGAAATTCCTTCTGATTGTTCCAAAGCGGCACCAGAATACTGATTTTCGGCATCCGTGGAAACACCTCCGCGCGCTCTGCGGCTGCCTGCTCCGGCGACGGAAAGCTTTCCGTGCCGAACTGTTTCATGGCTTCTCTCTCCCGTTTCTTATACTCTATTTTATGGAGTACCCCTCTGGGACCGCCGCAATTTGCCACACGATCCTTTTGACGGATCATCCAGTGGATACCGCTGCGGAGAGGTTTACTCAGCTTCCAGAGAGGATTTTTCTTTATTCTGTTCAGCTTCCATTCCAATTCCTCGTTTTTCGCTTCCAGATCGGCAACCCGCGCCGCCAAATCGGCACACTTAAGATGCTCCTGCTCATACGCCCCTCTATAATCCGTCTCTCCCATACAAACCTCATTTCCGCACTGCTCTATGCGCATATTATAATTCCACACATCTGTTGGACCAATTCATCAGCATCGCCCCGCTGATCCTGTGTCTCACCGTCACGCCCAGACGGTATCTGCCCGGAGGCAGCAGGTTCATTTTCAGCCGGACATGAAAGCCGCCCAGCGCCACATTCTTCTGATCCGGCATATTTTCCTGAAGATCCGGCCGATACTGCCCTTCCAAAGGTATCGCATACACCCCGTTAGGCCCCCGATACCATTCGTTCGCTTCCGCCGAAAAAGCTTCCGTAACCTTTTTCAGCATTAAAAACTTCTCATAACATGCGTTATCATCCCCAAGAACCACACTCCAGCCATAGATTTCGCCTGAGCGCACCGCCTCGATCCGAACCATGACGCACTCGTCTCTGCGGCAGTCGTAAAACGTTTTTTCCGCCAAGAACTTATCGTATTCCTGAATGGTATTTCCCGCGGTTTCATAAGCGGGTCTTATTTTAGTATCCAAGCCTTCCCTGTTCAGATGAACGGAATAGTAGGGATCCGCTCCCTCCATTCCGGGATGTGCCCCATAGAGCTTGTCCCTCTCTTCCAAAAGCCTCTCCAGCTTCTCCACGGATTCGTCGTCCCCGCGGCTCAGGGATTCATGGTGATACGCATGGCAGCCGTTCATACAGACATTTCGGTATCCCGCCTCATACAATTTAAAGCACAGCTCCACATCATTAAAGGCCACCGGAAGTTCTTCCGAGAATCTCCCCGCTTCCTGAAATTTACTCCGCTCTACCATAAGACACGCCGCCGTCACCGCCAGATAGTTTGCATTTCTCCGGCAAGACATATACTCCGCGGAAAAGCACAATGCCTCTCTGTTGTTCTCGCATACATGGCGCACTGCAGCTCCTTCGATGCCGGAAAGAGATTCGGGCGCTTCTATGTCTTCATGGAATTGAAGCTTATGAACCGGCCCCATGGGCAGATTCGTAATACCCGCATGTTGGATTTTCACGGAATCCGGATAATACAGCTTCATTCCCACGGCTCCCGTATAAGGCCGCGCCGCCAAAGCCGCCATCCCTTCGATACAGCCCTGAACCGCCAGCTCCACATCATCATTCAAAAACAGCAGAAATCGTCCTCTGGCTCTCTCCGCGCCCAGATTGCACATTTTCGAAAAATGGAATTCCATAGGAGCATATAAATAAATAACGGGGAGCTTCTCTTCTGTCAGCTTTTCCGCCAGCTGTTCCGTCCGCTCCCTGTTTTCCGCAGAACTGCCGTTATCCACTACGATAATTTCGATTTCCAGCCCCTCCGCCGTATCCCTTACCCCATTCAGGCATTTTTCCAAAAGCTCCGGATGATCCTTGGACGGAATGATGACGGAAACCACCGGATTCCCCGCGGCATCCTCCCTTTCCGCTTGGATCTGCGCAGTGCCCTTCTCCGCCACAGCGACCTTGGGAGCCTTTTCAAACTTTGTGATTTCCCTCACGCTTTCGCAATGAAACAAAATCTGAGCCACATGCCCTATCTGGCAGGAGCCTTTCCGGTATCCGTCGGTAAGCTCCACACAGCGGCGCATCCAGCGGACATACTCGGGAAAATCGGTGACAAGGTAATCGTTTTCTTTCATTGTCCGCAGAAGGGAGCTCGTGCCCATTTCCTCCGCCGCCTCGAGAAACAACTCCTTGCGCATAGCCACAAGGCTTCCGAAATAAAAGCAGCCGTCCAGCACATCCGGAGACCAATCCGGTTTAAAGACAGGAGACGTCGGTTTCCCGCCCTCTTCTTGGACATCCTCATCCCCGTACAAAAGACGTACCTCCGGATGTTTCCGGAAATAGCATAGGATACTTCTTCTGGCGCAGGAAGTCATCACGCCTTTGGAAGCGCAGAGGAACACATAATCACCGTCACCGGCGTCTGCCGGTATGGCTTTATCGTTCTCTTCCTGCCATATCAGCTTCTGCCGTTCCAGCCACTCTTCGTAACTGCACTGTCTTTTTGCCAGAAGGAATCTGTACCGCAGATTTTCCTTTTGTGTAAGCGCCTTCTTTGCCAGCGATTTTATTCCCACTTTTCCGTCCTCTCTTAAATCATGTCAAAAGCATTACCGTTTTTAAATTAATTTCTTTACCGCCTTAGCCATATCCAGCGCCATCTCATGGGACAGTCTCACAATCTCCATGCGGGTATGAAGTGTGTTTTCCGCGCTGCGTTTCAATTCCGTCATCACAATATTGATATTGGGATCCACCGTGGGAAATACAAAGGATCCGGGCTTTGCCACCTTACCGTTTACCAGAATATTCTTTTTCTTATCCATAGGCACGGCTTCCCCGTTTAAGGTCATATCCAGAATCTTAACCATGCAGGTCTCCATGGCAGGATCGATCCGCAGCATCTGTACATCCCCGCTCACCTTCAGCTCCAGCTCGATCAGGTTCTCCCCCTGATAAGCCTCCGGCACAAAATAGGATTCCTCCTCGCTGTAACCCTTTCCCTTGTCCTCATAAATCTGGACACGGTTGACTCTTTCGGAGTCCTGATACTTGTCAATCCATTTCTGAGGCACCATTAATCGGTTTCCGATATGGTCGCGCATTTCGGCCATGGCAAGACGGTTCCCCGTGACGAACTTCTGAAATCCCTGCTCCTGTTCCCTGAAATTTTCCGCATCCTCTTCCGTAATTCCCAGTTCCTCCAATATTTTGTCGAGGTTAAGCTTATTTCTCTTGTCGTCCTCCAGCAGATAACAATAAATAGCGCGGAATGCCAGCTCCTTTGTATTCATGGGCTTTCCGAAAGTCCATTCATAGTCGATCAGAGTCCAAACGTCCTTGTTTACAAGAATATTGGAGAAAATCAAATCATAATCCGCCGCCGGAAAATCGCTGTGATATCCGATTCTCTCCACGTATTCTTTGAAATATTTATGAAATCCTTCCAAATCATCCCTCTCCAGACATTGATCCATCCGTTCTGAAAGAGGAACTCCCTGAACATACTCGAACCGGGCACACAAGCCGTCCTCCTCTTCCAAAGTACATCGGTTGACCTCCAGCCTGCCGCCCTTGTATTTATTTGTAAGATTTTCACATGCCAGAGCCATTCCCCTGACATGCTCCTCCGCCCTTTTCCCCATGGGATACTTTCTGACGCTTATCTCCCCTTGGCCGTCTCTGGCAATTTCCGTCCGGATGGCATATTCGGGAGCCCGGTCATTGGAATACTTTACATACTCTATATCAAAGTCCTTTCCGATGACCGCCAAGAATGAATTGGAAAATAAGGGAAACATCCCCTCTTCCACGATTCCGTCAAAGGCGTTCTTTTCATCGAAAAGCACCATCCTGTCCCTGTCAAAATTGCGCATATTGTTTGACAATTCCCCTTTTCCCGGAAGGCGGCCGTTGCTGTAAAGCGCCGTCATAAACTTGTAATCAGGATAAGGGTAATAGAATTGATACCGGGAAATCCCGCAGCTTTCGAAAATTTTCTCCAGCCCCTTTTTCCCGAAGGTTCTCACCCCGCCTCCTGCGGCATAATTTTCAATACCCGAGAAGTAGGCACCCAGATGATCTTCCTTACATCCGGCAAAATATTTCAAACCGTACTTATTTTCGATGGCAATAATAATCCTGCCGTCCTCCTTCAAATGAGGCAGAAGGATTTTTAAAAAGTCATGATAAGGATCTTCTCCTCCGATGTAGCTTCTGCCGTACTCGAAGACACCGATCAGACAAATATAGTCAAAGTCCTTCGGAAGCTCCGGCTCAATATCCTTGAAATTTCCCACATGGATGGTTACATTGTCGCATTCTCTGTGTCGGTGCGCATTTATCATACTACGCTTCTTGGAAAGATCCACACAGGTGACACTGGCGGCTTTTCTGGCGAAAACGCCCGTGACCGCCCCGCAGCCGCTGCCCACCTCCAGCACCTTATCGCTCTTTTTCATGGGAATCCAGTCCACAATATTTTCCCGCAGCGGGGAGAGATGATATAAGACCGGCCAGCTTTTCCGCTCCTCAATAATCCCCGCATATTCTACGGGAGATCTGTTTTTAGCGATATCCAGAAGCTCGTCCTCCACCGCACCGTCACAATACAGATCTTTTCCGGAATATTTGCTGTAATCCAGTTTTACCTTACCTATTTCTTCCAGCATACCCTTTCTCTCCATTCCGCAGTAATTCCCACATCTTCCCACATCTCTAAACATGCCGCCATCGGCGGCACAAACAATGAATTGGTGCAAACCAAGGAATGATTTAGTTTCTCTTAGGTTGTGTACAAAGAGGGGTGTTTACACACCCTCTTTACAACCTTAGAGAAACTTCATTCCTTTCACACTTCCAGACATGCCGACACAGCCGGCACAAACATTTATGAACTAGTGCAAGGCCGGAAGAACGCTGTTCTTGCGTTCTTCCCGGAATGACTTAGATTTTCTTAGGTTGGGTACAAAGAGGGGGTGTTTACACACCCTCTTTCCAACCTTAGAAAATCTTCATTCCGTTGACACTTGTGCATCCTTTACCTCCACCACGGATTCCATATCATAATAGCCCACCGTATTTTTGTCGGAGACCACCGTAATATTGATGGTGTCATACAATCTGTGATATACCTCAAAGGTATCCCCGTTATAGCCCGTGACCCCAAGGGAAATCAAATATTCCCCTCCCTGGAGAGTCATCCTTTGGGTAAAAGTCACATTCTTCACCTGCCCCGGTTCCGCAGAGTCCAGAAAAGCCTTCTCGATCATGGAATTGGTTCCCGTAATTTCCGTACCTATGACATTTTTAAAGGATAATGCAAAGATAGGCGCAGGAACATGATCCGTAAACCGCACCCGCATGTGAACCGTGAAAGCGCTACCCTTGATTACGGCAGTGGTGCGCACCCCTCTGTCGTCCGTAATGTAATACTCCTCTATCAAAGCCTGTTTTGTCCCGTACTCCAAAACCTCCGGATTGATGCCGGAAGCCTTTCCCGCCGCGGCCTGAAGCTCCTCATCCCCCAGCAGGTTCTGCCCTTCCTTATGATCCGGGACTTCGTACTGCCCCACCAACACACGTTTATAAGCGTCAATCATCTCCTTGGGACTGCCTTCTCCCAAAAGATTACCTTTATTTAATAGAAAGACTCTGTCACAATATTTACTGATGCTGCTGAGGTCGTGGCTGACGAAGACGATAGTCTTCCCCAGTTTCTTAAATTCTTCGAATTTATGATAACATTTTGCCTGAAAGAACACGTCTCCCACGGACAGAGCCTCATCCACAATCAATATCTCCGGCTCAATATTGATCGCCACCGCAAATGCGAGACGCACAAACATGCCGCTGGAATATGTTTTTACCGGCTGGTACACGTAATCTCCGATATCCGCGAACTCTAAGATCTCCGGCAGCTTCCGGTCGATCTCCTTCTCCGAAAATCCCATCATAGTACCGTTCAAGTAGACATTTTCAATACCGTTATATTCCATATTAAAGCCGGCGCCCAGCTCCAGCAGTGCGGAGATACGTCCTTGGACAACCGCTTCTCCGGAAGTGGGGTTTAAAACCCCTGTGATTATTTTAAGAATGGTGGATTTTCCGGAGCCGTTTGTACCGATGATGCCCACCGTTTCTCCTCTGCGTATTTTCAGGCTGACACCGTTTAAGGCATAATGCAGCTTATGGGTCTGCTTTTTTCCGAACCCGAACGCTTCCCGGATGCGGTCCTTGGGTTTATCATACAGCTTATAGATTTTTACCACGTCTTTTACATCAATGGCATACGTCTCTTTTTCCTGCTCCCGAATCTGCAATTGTTCCGGATTTTCCGTCTGCTTTTCTTCCATCATCGCTCCGTACCCGTTCTTCTCCCTTCCGTTCAGCCGATCTATTTTTCAAAATTACAGCACATCGGCAAAATGTACTTTTAATTTCTTAAAGACCAGCCCGCCCATGCCGAACAATACCACTGTCACAATCCAAAAGTACATGGTTGAATAGAAATCCTGAAAGAACCACTCCTTCTCGTAAATAGCGCTTCTGTAGCCGTTTACGATATATACTAAAGGATTAATCTTCAGCGCCATTGCCCAGCCGTCGTTGATTTTATTGATATCCCATAAGATAGGGGTAGCCCACATTCCGATCTGAAGCATGATATTAATGATCTGTGACAAATCCTTAAAAAAAACGACGATGGCGCAGGTCGTATAGCACAGCGCAAGTACAAAGATAAACATACAGGCACTGTAATAAAATATCTGTATGGTATATATGGTCGGATAAAATCCGTAAAATGCCGCTATCACAAGCAGCACCAGCACAAAGAAAGCATGGATAAAGGTGGCCGCAATAATCTTAATAATGGGCAGTATACTAATCTTAAACACTACCTTTTTCACCAGATAGTTATACTCAATCAAGGCGTTTGTGCCGTTGTTCAAGGCTTCACTGAAAAAGAACCACGGAACCAGACCTGCCGTCAAAAAGAGCACATAAGGAGCATCATCCGATCCCCTTCCGGGGTTTCCCATGATAACCTCAAACACCACATAGTACATTGCCACAGTGACCACCGGCTGTATCATGGCCCACACCGCGCCCATATAGGAACCCGCGTAACGCTTCTTAAAGTCATTCTTTGCCAGCTTCCAGATTAAATGTCTGTTCTGGAACAATTCCACGGGCAGCGTCGTGAACTTGTCATACCACTTTGCGAAAATCAGACAGGATGCCGCTATCACCGCACAGGAAATGATCTTCTTAACCAATTCCTCCTGAGGATCCGCATGGGGATTGTGGTGTACTATAATTATAACTGCCATCAGCAGCATCACTGTGGAAAACAAGCTGATTCCCACCTTTTTGGTTATCTTCATGTCGGCTGTTACCTCTTGTCCTTACTTTTTCAGGCTGTCGATGCCCCCCCAATTCTTATCCCGCTCCGCAAGAATCAGCTCCATGCCATCCGGAACGGGCCACTGAATACCGATGGCCGGATCATTATACAGAATCCCGCCTTCATCGTTGGGATGATAGAAATCCGTTACTTTGTAACAAAACTCCGCATAGTCGGACAGCACCAGAAAACCATGGGCAAAATTTTTCGGTACGAAAAACTGCTTTTTATTTTCCTCCGACAGAATCACCCCATGCCATTTTCCGTAAGTCTTAGAGCCTTCTCTTAAATCCACCACCACATCAAAAACTTCTCCCCGTATTACCCGCACCAGCTTGTCCTGCGGAAATTGTTTTTGAAAATGCAGTCCTCTCAGCACTCCCTTTTTGGAAGCGGACTGGTTATCCTGTACGAACACTTCGGGGATTCCCGCCGCTTTGTAATCCTCGTACTGGTAAGATTCATAAAAATACCCTCTCTCGTCCCCGTACACCGCAGGGGTGATTATCTTCAATCCTTCAATTTCACAAGTTTCAACCGTAATTTTGCCCATAACTTATTCCTCTCCTGTCCGCCGATAGCTCATCCGTTGTCCTTGCCTGATCAATGTGTTGCCGGCACAAAATATGGATGATTCTACGGCCGCTTTCTTTTTATATTAATATTATTTGTGCCTCCCGCAAACGTCTTGCCGAAGAAAGCCGCCGTCAACGCTGCCTCGCAGCCCTCTTTCAGCCGCCTTGTCGATAAACAAATATCCGATATATTTTTACCCAAAGCCAACAGGGCGGCACCTTAAAAGTAGCTGATATTCATGTCTACTTTTCCTTCAATACCGTCCACGGTTCCCTTAGACGTATACTGCCACATCTGATAATATCCCTGATAAAGAGGCACGCTCCTGTATTCTGCCAGCCAGATACAATAATTGTCCAATCTGTCGGTGTATAGATTGTTGTTATACCAATTGCGGCTTGCATACACGCCTCCGGTATATCCGGCATTTTCTATCGTCCGGCAGAACGCCTCACAGACCAGCGTCCTTGTCTCCGGATCCAGACCGTCGGCTCTTCCGTTTCCTCCGGCGCCTTCCGTATCTATAAAAATAGGATACGTAATCTCATAGTTCCGAATCAGCTCCAGCACGGCGGACGCTTCTTCCACCGCTTCCACCTCGTTAACCGCCTGAGTAAAGAAGTAAACTCCCACGGGAAGGCCGCTGGCTGCCGCTCCCTTCATATTTGTCTCAAAATAGGGATCCACTACCAGACTGCCCGTAACCGATCCTCGATACCCTGCCCGGATAATGGCAAATTCTATTCCGGCATTTTTCACCTTATCCCAGTCTATTTCCTTGTTCCACTTGGACACGTCGATTCCGAGATGGGAATTTCCGGAGGTCGCCTGAAACTTCTTAATCTCCGTTTTGTCCGCATCCTCAATGGCGTCCGCCACCGCAGTGTCTTCCGCCTCCGCATCGATTTCTTCCTCTGTCTTGATCAGCAGAGAAATATCGTCGATGGCCACATATTCTACCTTATCCTTGACATGGACGCGGGTCTCGTTATTTGGCACACGATATCCCTCTATGGGAAGGAGCTCCACATAATATTCTCCGGAGTCCAGATCTCCGATATAGATAATGCCGTCCTTATCCAGATCCTTGTATTCTCCCATATCACTCAGAGATACATAGAAGCTCTCGCCCGTCACCGGATTTCCATCATTATCCACAATCTGGATTCTCAGATCCTTCTCCACGGAAGTCACCATCAAAGATAAACGATTTGCTTGATCACGCGCCGCTTCCAAGATAGGATTTATCTCCGGATCAAAGAAAGTTTCGTCCTCCATAAATGCCGATAGGTCATTGCCGATCTGCCCCACTCCATAGCTTTCCGACGGCTCCTGCGGTTCCGGACTGGTTGGAGCCGTTTCTCCGGGAGTACTATGATTTGGTCTTTGGTCATGGTCCGAATTGCTGAATATCACAAGAATGGATACCAGCAGAATAATCGCCATAGAACCCAGAATGGTCAATCTTCTCAGCTTAGAGTCCATTTGCTACCTCTACCATATATTTTCCGTAATTTGTCTTCATCAAGGGTTCCGCCAGCTTCAGAAGCTGCTCCTTATCAATAAAACCTCTCTTGTAAGCGATTTCCTCAATACAGGAAATATACAATCCCTGTCTCTTCTGGAACGCCGCCACAAAATCACAGGCATCCAGCAAAGCGTCATGATTCCCGGTATCAAGCCATGCAAAGCCCCTTCCCAGAGTCTCCACATGCAGAGTTCCCCTCTTGAGATACTCATTGTTCACGCTGGTGATCTCTATCTCCCCTCTGGCAGAAGGTTCTACATTCTTTGCAATCTGTACCACATCATTGTCATAAAAATATAAACCCGGCACCGCATAATTACTCTTGGGCTTCTCCGGTTTTTCCTCGATGGAAAGAGCCTTGCCGTTTTCGTCAAATTCTACCACGCCGTATTCTCTGGGGTCTCTGACATAATATCCGAAAATGGTGGCTCCTTTTTCCCTTGCCGCCACTTCCCGCAGTACTCTGGAAAAGCTCTGTCCGTAGAAAATATTGTCCCCCAGCACCAATGCTGCCCTGTCGTTTCCGATAAACCGTTCCCCTATAATAAAAGCATCCGCCAATCCTCTGGGAGTTTCCTGCACTTCATAGGAAAGTTCCATTCCGAGCTGATGCCCGTCCCCCAGCAATTCCTTAAATACGGGCAAATCTCTTGGGGTGGAGATAATCAGCACCTCGCGGATTCCCGCCAGCATCAGAGTGGACAAGGGATAATAGATCATGGGCTTATCGTACACCGGCATAATCTGCTTAGACACCGCTTTTGTCAAGGGATACAATCTCGTTCCCGATCCTCCCGCCAAAATAATTCCCTTCATATTTAACCTCCTATTCCAGTTCCGTCCCTTCTCTGCAGTGCCCTTTCGGTCACTTCCGTTTTGGGACTGTTTTTTATTCCGGTTCCGCCCCTTCTCTGCAGTGCCCTTTCGGGCACTTCCGTTTCGGGAGTGTTTTTTATTCCTGTTCCTTTGCACACCGAATGGGAACGATATCCATCGTTCCCATTTTTGCGGTTGTTTTTTACTTTTCGTACATTTCCTGATAATACTTTTGGTAGTCTCCGCTGGTGGCGTTCTTCATCCACTCCTCATTCTCGAAGAACCATGCAATGGTCTTCCGAATACCTTCTTTGAACATGGTTTCGGGCTCCCAGCCGATTTCTTTCTTAATCTTATCCGGCGCTATGGCATATCTGCGGTCATGTCCCTTCCGGTCTTCCACGTATGTGATCAGCTTCTCTGTCACATTGGCCTTTCTGGGATCCTCATCCGACAGCATCTCCTGAAGAGTCTCCAAAATAATATGAAGAATTTCAATATTTTGCTTCTCATTGTGTCCGCCGATATTGTATGTTTCAAACAGTTTTCCCTGTTCCTGAACCATATCGATTGCCTTTGCGTGATCCTCCACGAACAGCCAGTCACGGACATTTTTCCCGTCCCCGTAAACAGGCAGGTTCTTCCCTTGCAAAGCATTGTTAATCATAAGCGGAATAAACTTCTCCGGAAACTGATAAGGACCGTAATTATTGGAGCAGTTGGTAATGTTAGCCGGAAAATGGTAAGTATCCATATAAGCCTTTACCAGCATATCGGCGCCGGCCTTGCTGGCCGAGTAAGGACTGTGGGGATCGTAGGGCGTAGTCTCATAGAAGAAAGCGTTGTCATCATCGGGAAGAGAACCGTACACCTCGTCCGTGGACACATGGAGAAACTTTTTCCCCTCTTTAAAACTTCCGTCCGGAAGCTCCCACGCCGCTTTCGCACAATTTAGCATCACCGCAGTACCCAGCACATTGGTCTGTACAAACACTTCGGGATTCTTGATACTCCTGTCCACATGGCTCTCGGCGGCAAAATGCACCACTCTGTCAATATCATTTTCCGCAAAGATACGGGCAATGGCTTCTTTGTCACAGATATCCGCTTTTACAAATGTGTAATTGGATTTGTTCTCAACATTCTTCAGATTTTCCAGATTTCCTGCATAAGTCAGAACATCCACATTGATAATGCGGATATCGTCGCCATATTTTTTAAACATATAATGGATATAATTTGAACCGATAAATCCCGCTCCTCCGGTTACCAGATAAGTTCTCATAGTTTTCTCCCTTCTACGTCACTACATATTACTACATATTTTTTATATTACCACACTTAACCATATTATGGCTACATAATTTTCACATTGCCGACACAAATCAATACCCCAGATAGCTTTGGTTCATATCTACATTTCCCTTGATACCGCTGACGCTTCCGTTGGATTTGTACTGCCAAATGTCGTATTTTCCGGTGTAGGTAGGCGTTGCCGAATATTGTGCCAGCCAAATCTTATAGGCGTTCAGCTCTCCCGCATTCAGCTTGCCCGTGAGCCATGTCTTATTGGCATAGATTCCGGCCGTATAGCCGGCATCCTGTATAGTCTCGCAAAATGCTTTGCACACCGCCGTCCTTGTGTCTCTGTCAATGGAGTCCGCCCGGCCTCCGCTGGGTTCCACATCCAGAAAGATAGGGTAGGAAATTTTATAGCCTTTGATCTGCTCCAGTACCATGGAAGCCTCTTCCACGGCTTCCACCTCGTCCACTGCCTGCGTGAAAAAGTATACGCCCACCTTCAAGCCTGCTGCCGTTGCTCCCTTGATATTGGCCAAAAATTTGGGATCTTCAATCAGTTTACCCTGAGAAGAGCCTCTGTAACCGCATCTTATGATGACATAGGAAATTCCCGAGTTGCTCACGGCATTCCAATCTATATTGCCGTTCCACTTGGATACGTCAATTCCCATAGTGCCGGAGCCCGTTACCAAAGAACCGTCGCTGGCAAAATTATATCTTGCACCTTGAATCACCTGTTCGCCGGTGACCATTTCTCCGCTTGCGGTAAAATAATATACCTTTCCGTCAAGAGTCTGCCATCCCGAATATTTTGCGCCGCCCCTGACGAAAAATTTGTCAGCCGTATAGTAGTCCGCATAAACTGCTTCTCTGTATACCTCATTGTCCAACACAAACAGCTGATTTCCTTCCGTGTCCTTAAGCTTTGTCTCGTAATCGCTCTTGGGATGGCTCTTTACAGTCACCTGAAAATTCTGTGTGAGAAACTGTCCGTTCTCCATATATCCTACCGTAACGGCAGTACTTCCCGCATTGACCCCTGTGACAGTCACCACCGTCCCCGCTGCGGAGACCATGGCTATGTCAGGGTCGGCCGATGCCGCCGTTACCGTAGGTGCGGCCGTAGTGATTCCGGTCAGAACGGCGTTGACCGTAGCGTTGGTTTCGGTAAGCAAAGCGACCTCCGTCCGGTCCAGCGTCAGACTGCCTTGCATGGGAATATTTCCGGAAACCGTGGTCCGTACCTCCGCCACATTTATCAGGGATCCGCCGGCTGCCGCAGAGACAAGCGTTGCCGGATCGGGAATAGAACTTTTAGACACCTCGTTATATGTGGATTCTATCACCTTACTCTCCACCCATTCTATGGTGTCCGGCAAAGAGGATTCCACCACCGTCACATTCTGCTTGGTGTCCTCCTTCGCCGCATTGATCTCGGATTCCTTTTTAATTTCGTTGGTAACGTCTACCTTTTTGTAATCAATGTCCTTCTTCACTTCCACCTTCTGAGGCGTCTCGGAAATATTGTAGTCGCTGTACTGCTCGTCGGCCAGCAACTGCATTACCACCGTGTAGCTGCCCGGTACAAGATCCTTTTTATAAATTATACCGTCCATATCGTCATCGGTCCAGATTACACTTTTGCCGTCAGTGCCCGTGACGGTCACGGTAAAAGGCACATTAGATATCAGTTTGCCGTTTGAACTGTTGATAAACTTAATTTTCAGATCCTTCTGCACGGATGTCAGGCTCAGCGACACAGTGACATCTTTCTCATAATCCACCTCATTATATTCTTTGGGCGGCTCCTTCTCTTGTTCCTGAACGGCCTCCGCTGCCGCCATCCGCGCCAGTTCCGCATCGGCCACCGCAAGCAGTCCCCTCTCTCCAATCACATTGATACCGTCCAGCTGACTGCCTACTCCGGCAAAATCCGCCACCTGTCCCTCCGCGATTTTAGAGCGGATAAATACACCCCCTATAACAATCGCTAAAATTAATACCGCCGCTCCCGTACCAAGTATCACCTTATCCATGATCCCTGCGCCGTCAGACTCTTGCCGCAGTTTATCGAAAATAGACCGTTTTTGCTTATAAGGGCGGGACTCTTCATAAGGCGCATTTTCCTCGTAATATTCCTGCCCACCACGAGAAACCGTTTCCTCATAGTATTCCGGTTCTCCGTATGGTGATGCCTCCTCGTATCGCTCCGGCTCTCCGTATAGTGATGCTTCCTCGTACTGTCCCGGCTCTCCGTATGGTAACGCCTTCTCATACTGTCCCGGCTCTCCGTATGGTAACGCTTCCTCATACCGTTCCGGTTCTCCGTATAGTGATGCTTCCTCGTACTGTCCCGGCTCTCCGTATGGTAACGCTTCCTCATACTGCCCCGGCTCTCCGTATGGTAACGCTTCCTCATACCGTTCCGGTTCTCCGTATAGTGATGCTTCCTCGTACTGTCCTGATTTTCCGTATGATAACGCTTCCTCGTACCGTCCCGGCTCTCCGTATGGTGATGCTTCCTCATGCCGTCCCGGTTCTCCGTAAAGAAATGCTTCCTCGTATTGCTCCGATTCTCCGTAAGTTAACGCTTCCTCACATTGTTCCGGCTCAGCGTAAATCTCTGCTTCTTCATAATATTCCGGTTCCCCGCAGGTTCCTATTTCTTCCCTTACATAACACTCCGGTTCCCCTATACTTTCTTCTCTATAGTATCCGCCCTTTACAGGTATCTCTATTCCTTCGCGGTACTCTTCCACATAATACTCTATCTCTTCACAAGCTTCGGCTGTCACACAGTGCTTTTTCTCCTTATCGCACCCTGTCACTTGACCTGTCCCTGCCGCTCCGCAGTACTCTGCCTCCCCGTAGTACTCTATCTCTTCCTGTGCCTCGGCTTCCCCATTGTACCACGTTTCCGAACCGGACTTTTCTTCTAAATACTCTCCCGGCTCTATGACAGACTCTTCCTCCTCATAATCCTCTGGCTCTATGGCATGCTCTTCCTCCACATAATCCTCCGGCTCTATGGCAAACTCTTCCTCCTCATAATCCTCCGGCTCTATGGCAAACTCTTCCTCCTCATAATCCTCCGGCTCTATGGCATGCTCTTCCTCTACATAATCCCCTGACTCTGCGGCAAACTCTTCCTCCTCATAATCCTCCGGCTCTATGGCATGCTCTTCCTCCACATAATCCTCCGGCTCTATGGCGAGCTCTTCCTCCTCATAATCCTCCGGCTCTATGACAGACTCTTCCTCTACATAATCCCCTGACTCTGCGGCAAACTCTTCCTCCGCATAATCCTCCGGCTCTATGGCGAGCTCTTCCTTCACATAATACTCCGACTCTGCGGCAGGCTCTTCTTCCCCGAAATACTCCTGAGACACCTCCCCCTGCTCCTCTATATAATAGCTTTCCTGCCCTAAAAATTCCCCTTCTTCTAAAAATGCCTCATCCTCATAATCTTCCTCGTCCCCCTCATAACCATCATAATCTGATTTATTCCGGTCATAATCGTTCTCGTCATAACCCTTCCAGTCTTCTACCGGCCTCTTTGTATGGTTGAACAATCTCTTCATATTTCATGTCCTTTCTAAGACTGTGACAGACTCGTTTCCCCTATATACAGTCCATCACTCAAAAACAAATCTAATTATTACAAAACAAAACTTATTCTTTATTTTTTGTAAAAACGCTTAATAATTCCGTAACATTATAGCATTGCTGCCATATCTCTTCAAGCCAATATACTATTTCTTCATAAATTCTTAAATCTTATTAAATCACCTTAATAATGTAGACTTTCAGTTCGTATAATAGTAGAATAACTAAAATAAGGGCAAAATTATCTGCGGCTGACTCGCAGGCGGGTATTTTTCCAAATTTAAAGCAGATTTACCCCCGCTGCGTCTCTTTCCTCCCTACAGGAAGGGATCCCGAGAGGCCGCTTGTCAGAAATAAAGTTTTCAATAAACGTTGAATAAAAATGCGTATTCAACAATCGGATAAGGACAACGGAATCCGTTCCGTTGTACAGGTGCGCGCCGCAACGCGCAGATGGACACAAAGAGAATGAAACGAGAAAGAGAAGAATATAAACATACCATACCGGATCTGGAAATCATAGATTTAGATGTAGTTGATCTGAACAATAACGAGCTTACAACAGATACCGCACCGGATCGGGAGGAGCTGTACGATGAAGAAGACAAGCCCTCCGAAAAGTCTCCGAAAAAACGCTTTCCACACATTAATATCCATATTGTGCTTATTGTTGTTCTGGTTATTTTTATCTGTGGAATTGCATATAAGGTCATGAACTTTGGCGAATATATTGATCTGGATGAGATTTTTAAGGACGGACCGGGAACATACGACGATTCTCTGGATGAAATCCTGCCTTTGATGGATGCCACAGGAAACCGTATAACGCCTAATTATGACGATGGATTGACCATTGTTGCTTTCGGCAACGCGCCCTTTGCGGATGACAGGGATTCCGAGGATAACCTTGCCAATATCATCGCAGAGATGACCGGAGCCACGGTCTACAATTGTTCCGTCAGCGGCAGCTATCTGGCTGCCCAGAGCCCCCACATTGACACCGATGTCGCTCCAATGGATCTTTATACCCTTTATTGGCTTGCCACTCTTGCCACAGGAAACGATATTCTCCACAACTTCGAGTCCGCCAATGAAGCTCTCGGAGAAAACACCCCTCCTGAGGCAGAGGAGGTCATCAATACATTGACCACACTTGATTTTAACACCGTTGATGTTATCACCATTATGTATGATGCCACCGATTATCTTCAGGGACATGAGATGTACAGCGATCAAAATTCCACTGACATCGAGCAATTTACCGGAAATCTGGAAGCCTCCATCGGATTATTCCAAGGTGTGTACCCTCATATCCGGATTATAGTGTTGTCGCCCCCTTACGCCTTTTCCGACCAGCTTGACGAAAACGGCAATTACATCAGCAGTGATATTGCAAGATACGGACAGGATGTGCTTTCCACCTATGTCATAAAGCAATATACCTCCTGCGTGACCCGGAGCGTATCCTTTGTCGATAACCTTTACGGCACCATCACGGAAGACAATGCCGAAAAGTATCTTATTGACAATCTGCACTTGAACGTAAAAGGCCGCAAGGCAATTGCCGAGCGTTTTGTATATGCGCTGAATTTCTATAATCAAAGCTCGGAGCCGTCGGAACAAGAATAGATTTCGAAGAAAAAAGCATCCTGTACCGTCTCAATTCCAAATGCGCACAGGATGCTTTTATCATATTTCCAAGCTAAATGTGGTGTCACGGTAAATAATATAGCCGTCAATCCGGCCAAAAATCTCCCACCCGAATTGAGCCGGTTCTCCGATGATTTCTTTCTCCTCCGACAGGATAATATAATGGCAGCCCGCCTCTTTTGCCAAAGGCGCCAAGCGGCTCAATTCAACGGCTTCCTTTTCCATCTCATCGGGAAGATCTCCCCAATAGTACCAGCGTTCCACCGTCATCTCCCTGCCGTAAGGCATACAAATAGTAGGATCATACTGCCGCACATATTGTACCAAATCCAGAGGAAATACCGCCTGAACTTCCCGCCCCGGCACTGCTATGGCATCGCAGATATGCACTACACAATCGGGCACATGATACAGATTTTCCGCTTTTTCGAAAAAGGGATTTTTGTAGATATAACTGCCCGAAACCACAATACCCGCCGCTGCCGCCAATACATATATTGTTCTACGCTTCTTAGGCAGCTTCCCGTAAAGCGTCACCGCTGCAAAAGCCACCGTCACCGTAATGGGAAGCAGCCATAAGATCCTGTAATAGATTTCATTCTCCGCCAAATCATACAGCAATACGGCAAACAAAGGATTAAAAAACAAAAACAGCAAAATTACCGGAACATAAATAAACATGATTCTGACATATTTCCTATTTTCCTTTATCCACAGATAAATCAGTGATATACAAAAAATAATCACGATCAATCCGGTTCCCATATACTCCCGAAAGAGATTTTCCACATTATTCCACATAATATCTCCCTAATAGAAAGTAAAGAGCCACATAGCACACATTGGGCAGACAACAGAGCGCCAAAGGAATCAATAAATTCCTCCGCTTATAGGCAGCGGCGGCGCAAAGCCCTACAATCCCCACCAACATACAGCACAGCATGGCTCCCATTGTACTACACAGACAGCCTGCCATACCGGCAGAAGCCAGCAGCACATAATATTTGAAAGAAATCTTTTCCCCCTCTTGAATCTGACGGAGCAAAATCAATAACAGATATATGGTCATGGGAATAATAATACTTCCTAACGCCGCCTTGCCCTGCCTGCTTCTGGCGATCATAAAGTTCTCCACCGTGTAAAGAGAATAATCGCCAAACAGCACCAATAGCTCCGTAAAAATCATAAACAGCGGAAGTTTTTCGGACTTTTCCGGCAGCAGCACTCTTCCCAGCAAATAGAAAATGCCGTAAGTCATAGGAATCAATACCACCGGAAGCACCACATGGGCCATGGACGCCGAATGGATACCCACCAGCTTAGCCAGATAAGCGATCCAGATGGGAAAAGGAGCCAGACCATGTCTGACATCCAGCTGGGTAGCGGATCCTGTGTAAGGCAGCTTATTATACATGGTATTGGCATCCTGCGTAATGGAGGAAATGGCCACGAAAAAGGCATCGTCACCGTCCGAATAAACCAGACGGACGGCCTGAATCAGCTGAAAAGCCAACAGCACCCAAAAAATCAGCCAGAAGATATGTTCCCTAAGCCGTTTCCGGTCGAAACCTTCTATCCGTGCCACCGCCCACGAAGCCTTTTTGTTTTTCACCAAAAGCGCCCCGGCGGCCAGCAGAATCACCGCCGTCATCCCTCCGTACACATACACAACATATATAAAATCAACCTCCATCAGAATCATGGGCACGCAGATGAACTGAAAGCAGGCCCACAAAAGAATCTGTCCGCTTATCCACCGGAAGATCAGGCTTCTGCCTCCCTTATCCACATTCCGCCCAAACAGGCTTCCCACAACGGTAGGTACTGCCAACAGCAGCAGCGCTGCCACAAAAATCTGTATCACTGCCAATCTTTCTGCATCCTCTCTTAAATATATTAGCGGCGCCGTTTTCCCGGAATATACTTTTGTCAGCTTTTCCCGAGAATAAATATTCTGTCGCCGTATACACTTTGCTGAAGTTCCACCTCTTGCTCCAACATAAAGCCATAATCTTCGATCAGAACTTCCAATACCTTCACTTCATCCACACCCGACTTGACCAGCACCGCCACATTGCCTGACTCCCTTATGCTCTCTTGATCCGTCCGGCTTTCCAATTCCTCCAGTGTAAGCAGCAGCGACTTGTCATAGTAAGTAAATTCCAACAAATTTTCATAATACCCGACTCCGTCATAGACGCAGATGCAGGGATATTCCCTATAGTCTGCGGCAACAGCTTCCTGCTCGGAATATCCTTTGTATAAATAGCTTCCGTCATAGCACACCAGATTCCACACCTGAAACAAGAGCAGGCTCCCGCACACCACAACCCTCAGGTCCTTTGTCCGTCTCTCCCCATACCTTTTGTAAATCCCTTTCAAAAGAGCAAAGATCCCTATCATCAGAATCAGGGAAGCAAAGGGAAAAAGAGGCATGATATAGCGATCCACCAAATAAGGAGACATCCTCGCCGCCAGCAGGAAATAGCCGGCCGGAGGAAGCAAAAGCATCCACAAAACGGCTCCTCTTTCCGCTTTGTCCGCTTTCTCCCCTTCGTCTCCTTGTGGTTTTTCCGGTCGGTCTGCTTTCCTTGGCTTTTCCTCTCCGGCCTTCTTTGCCATGCCCGCTCCCCACAATACAAGCAAAGCCAATACCAAGGCCAATACATAACGGCCTATACTGCGCTGAAACAGGAGGCTGCCGAAAGCAGACAGACGGGTTCCATAGCCTGCCAAGCCTTGAGAGAGATTTCCCAACGCTTCCACCCCTCTCCCGCTGGAGAAAACATCCGCAACGGCAAAGGGAAAAAGCGCCAGCCCTGCCAGAGCCGCAATCAGCATGGACCGGACAAAGCAAAACAGCTCCTTCCGCCGTCTGCTCTTCCACAGGCACACCGCCGCTACGGCTGCCAAAAGCAGACAATAGAATAAGAAGAAATATTGGGTCCAAAAGCCCAGCATGGTAACGAAAATTAACTTTCCGTTCTTTCTGTCAAAAGAAGCATCCTGCCATTTCTTTACGATCAGATAAAAATAAAGCACACACCACAGCGTCACCAAGCCGTACATGCGAATCAGCAGCACCGTTGCAACGGCACCCGTGGACAATCCGTAGAACAATGCCGCCATCAGTCCCAGCGGACGTCCGCCGTTTTCCAGCCCCAGCGCCGGAGCCAGCAGCCCGCTAAGCTTATACAGCAAGATCAATATCCCTATGACTGCCCCCAGATTAATCACACATCCCATCCATGGAGAAATATTTCTCCGAAAGAAGGACGATACCGTGTGCAGCAGCATAAAATGCAAGGGAGGATGGTTGTCATCCTTCACATTGAAATATACGGACAGATAATTAAAAGCATCTCTGCCTTCCACCGTAATATAATCGGAAAACTGCTCTGCAGTGATCCAGACCGGTTCCGCGTAGACATCCGCCGTATAGCTCAACAGCTTGCTGTTTCCGCGATTGCGAAGCACATCCTTAACCGTATCCGCAACATTCCCCATTGTCTCACCAAAGGTTTCCCCGTCAATTTCATTGTGCACAAATTTCGCCAGACGTCCCTCGGGCTGAGTGGTCACAATCCACGGGTTAAATTCTGCATTGGAAAGCTCAAAGCTTAAAAGCTCATCCATGTGATAGCCTTCTTTCATAGACACAAAAATGCAGAATACCGCCACACAGACTAACACCACCGCGATCTCACATGCTTTCTTTTTTATGGAATCAATCATTTTACTCTTCCTATTCTTCATATCTCATGAACGTAATCAAAAATGTGTCTCAATTTAGGAGACGCTGACTAAATTAAGGCGCAACAAGGACGCGCTGGCCAAATCGAGACGCAACAAGGCTGCGCTGGCCAAATTGAGACGCAGCAGGCCGCGAAACGGTGTGCACAAACCGTAAGAATGCTTTTTTCGGCACGTTCTAATGCACCTTATATACATAGATCCGATAGTAACTGCCCTCCGTCTCCAAAGGATTCTCATTCAACAGAACAAGCCCTTGTTCCTCCCCATTGGCTATATATGCCGCTGACAGCAGATAATCTCCGCCCAGCTCTTTCAGCGCCGCAACATCCATGCGGTAATCCTGAAAGTAGAAGCCGCCCTTCTCTATGGTATAATAGCCGGGGCACTCCGAACTGAAGAGATAGCATCTGTTCCCCCAGCCGTCAAAATAGTCCCTCAAATATTCGTTTCGCTCCAGCTCCGGAGCCAGAACCTTCCGAAAGCTATGCTTATAGTCTAACGGATAATTATTGGAATAACCGTCCAGACAATAAAAGCCGTGATACAACGCCGCCGCAGGATCTATCCCCAGACTCACCACTCTGTATTCTGACTGCTCCCGCCCTTCCGTCTCCCGCAGAAAGCTTTCCACTTGTTCCATAACGCCGATCCCGTAATAATCCCTATAGCTTAACAGACCGTAATCGGGATTCCGGAGCTTCTGAATGTTTGACTTTACATCTCCCGCAAGCAAAATCTGCAGTCCGGCTCCGGCAAAGCCGCCGCCCATAATAAGTATCAGTAATAAAACCGCCGGTTTTCTTCCCTGATGCAGCAAAAGCTCCATACAAATCATTGCCCCGCAGGCAAAGGCAAGATACCAGAATACGGGGGCAATCCATAACAGCCGGTCTGCCTGAAAAGCACGGAGCGCGTCCATGCGGCTTCTCACGGAAACACCCAAGCCACAATCCCACAGCGCCGCCAAAACGGAAAAAAACAGATTCCACAACAGGCAGATTCCTACAATACACTGTAACCTGCGCACATGCTTCTCCCCAAGAGCGAACCCCGCCGCTGCTGCAATTAATGCCGCCGCCAACAGAAAAAAGTGATAGTCCTCACTATGCTGCCCCCCCTTTGTCAGATTTTGCCAAAGAGCCGGAAAAAACGAATCGGCCGACAGCACATACTCCGCCTTATGTGAAACCTGTGCACCTCCCAAGCCCAGTAATTCTCCCAGCAGGCGGCAGTTTTCCGCCATATAAATCCCCAGAAGCAGCAGCCACGCTCCAAGGAAGGAAAACACGCTCTCCCTTTGCTTCCAAAAGAGCCAAAGCAGCCAGAGTACGCCCATTCCCAGAAGCCCAAACCCTACCAGTACCAAGGAGGAGGTCAGGGCATACCATGCTATATATAAATAAGAAACCGCCATACGGCGTTTTCTTTTCAGTTGCAGCACACACCAGAACAATAAGGGAATCCCATACTGGGACAAACCGTACACGGGCAGAAAGGGCAGATAAGCAAACAGAACGGCCGTGGCTGCGGCAATCCCTCCATATACCCCTGCTTCCCTTGCCAGAAGATACATTCCAAGATATCCCGTCAAGCTTCCGATTAACTGCATGGACAATAAAGCGGCAAAATAATTTCCCGTGAGAAACAGCGCCACAAATCCCGGAGCCGGAAGCGTCAATGCCGTCTTAGACATTCCTCCCATAAATTCCGGCAGGATATCTCCCCGAAACAAATATTTTGCCTGAAGAATATAAGCAATCATCTCACCGTCCAGCTGGTCATGATACGTAAACACGGCATCCTCGCCCAAAATCAGATAAGGAACCGCCATAACCGCCACAGCCGCCAGTCCCAGAAAGAACCACATCTTATGCAATTTTTCACAAGACCTACTCCGACCTGCCACACTAACCTCCATGATTCCGCTTTGCGGAATCTCAAAGTTTCTCTGCGAAACAGCCCTTGCTGTGAGCAGTCAGAAACTCTTCTCACACTAACCTCCATGCCGCAGCTTCGCTGCGACTCACAATCCCATGGAGCTAAAGCTCCGATGAGAAATGCCGTATTTCAGGCATTTCTCGGTGTGAGACTTAGAGTTTCTCTGCGAAACAGCCTCTGCTGTGAGCAGTTAGAAACTCTTCTCACACTAACCTCCATGATTCCGCTTCGCGGAATCTCAAATCTGTATGGAAAATCCCCGTATTGGGAGCATGGTCCAAGCCATCCACAGCTGTAAAACCACCACGGTATTTTTATAATCCATCATGCCGGCCCCTTGCATGGTATACCATAAAACCATGAACCCCGTCGTCAGAACGCAGCATAACACAAATATCGCCCTTTTCTTTTTATCCGGCCTGCCGCTGTCAAATAGCCTTATCATCCGAAGCGCCGCTGCCAAAGGCAGCATCGTCACAAACCACCAGCTGCCGTAATCCATATACGCCTTGGATAATCCGGGAGTGTACTCCAAAAAGAAATCATAATTTCTGTTGCTGTAAGAGTCATACCCTCTGCCTTGCAGAAGCATCGGCAGTGCCGCGGGAGCTGCACTATATCCCAGCACATCCCATGCCATTTCCTTTAGAATGGCATTTTTATGCCATACCCAAGCCGTCTTTATCATTGTCTTATAACATTCTTCCACTTGCTCTCCGGACAGGAGGCCATCCGCTGCGGCCCGTTCCATAACCGGGAAAAATCTTTCTTCCATGGCGTCCGCATACAATGCAGACCCCAATATTTCCTCCCGGTCGATGTAGTCTTTGATTTCTTCATGCCAGCTTTCAAACTCCAGAAACAAGCTTGTCCAAGCGGTTCTCTGAGTCAGCGCCATCAACGGCGTCCTATGAATTTTCCCATACAGTCCCTCCGTCCGGGTCAGGCTGTTCACCCCGGATATCATTCCCAGAAAGGCCGCCGCTATAAGCAAACCATAAATTCCCTTTTTCCTGTTCTCCCGGAGTCCGCGATGGCAGAACAAACCGAACAATATCACAGGCAATGCTCCTAAATAAAGGTATTCCGGCAAGAGCAGCGCCAGCCCCAGCCAACAGAGACAAATTTCAGCCAGCATTTTCAATGTCCGCTTTTCCTCTTCCTTTATGGCTTCCCCCAGCAAGGACAACTCCACCAGCAAAAGGGACGCCGCAAAGGAACATGGCAGTACTGCCAGATGGCACTGCATAACCATAGGAATCGTTAAAACCGCAAAGCATCCCCCAATCAGAAATCTCTTATTTTCCCGCAAAAAAATGCCCAGAAACCGATGCGCAGCAGCATAGGCGGCAATAAGCTGTATCCCATAAACCACAATATGATTTCCTCCCGCAATCCGCAGAAAAGCCGGATACAATATCCCCGTATATTCGTCACAGCGCAAGATTCTACTGACCTGCATATAAAAAAGACTGTCCCCGTACTGTGGAAAATTAGAGAAATTGCAACACATCCAGACAATCCCCATGACTGTCTGGATGCTTACGCCTATGATAAGGAGCCCCTTTATTATGGCAGAAATATGCCCCATAACTTTTTGCATATCGACCTTCCTTTTAGTCAGTGTTCCAGCCAATTCCTGACCGGATAGAGTCGCCTCCCTTAAATCTTTTGCCGATGAAAATTATTTTGTATAGAACTTCTTTACCACTTCACAAATTTCATCCACCTGCCCTAACGTCAAACCGTAATACATAGGCAGACGTGCCAAACGTTCACTCTCTCTGGTGGTATATTTGTCTTCCCCGTGGAACCGCCCGAACTTCTGTCCCGCAGGAGCCGTATGCAAAGGAATGTAATGGAATACCGACAGTATCTCGTTCTGCTTCATGTGATTGATAAAGGCAGTTCTCTCTTCAAGATCCTTTGCCTTTACATAAAACATATGCGCATTGTGCACACATCCCTCCGGCACAGCAGGAAGCTCGATTTTTCCCGCTTCCGCAAGGGGTGCGAGATTCTCGTAATACCGGTTCCAAAGAGACAGCCTTGCGTCATTGATCTGATCCGCAATTTCCAGCTGGGCATAGAGGTACGCCGCATTCATATCGCTTGGCAGATAAGAAGAACCATAATTAATCCATGTATACTTGTCAATCTGACCGCGGTAATATTTACTCCGGTTTGTACCTTTTTCACGGATAATTTCCGCCTCTTCCACATCCTTCTCGTTCCGGATCAACAGCGCGCCGCCCTCGCCCATACTGTAGTTTTTGGTCTCATGGAAGCTGAAACAGCCGAAATTTCCGAAAGTCCCCAGAGCCTTCCCCTTATAAGAGGCCATGATCCCTTGTGCCGCATCTTCAATCACCGTCAGCTTATGCCTCTCCGCAATCCTCATGATCGTATCCATCTCACAGGCCACGCCCGCATAGTGAACCGGTACTATGGCTCGTGTTCTCTCCGTGACAGCCTCCTCAATCAGCTTCTCGTCTATATTCATGGTATCCGGCCTGATATCCACAAACACAGGCACGGCACCCCGGAGCACGAAGGCATCCGCAGTGGAAACAAAAGTGTATGCAGGCATAATAACCTCATCTCCGGGTCCCACATCCGTCAGCAATGCAGCAAGCTCCGTAGCATGAGTGCAAGAAGTGGTAAGAAGACATTTGGCAGTTCCCGTCCTCTCCTCAATCCATTGGCTGCACTTTTTCGTATATGCGCCATCACCGCATATCTTTTGATTTTCCACACATTCCTTAATATAATCCATGGCTTTTTCCGCATAAGGCGGCACATTAAAATTTATCTTCATACTAACTCCCATATGCCCGCTTTAGCGGGCGCTCAAATCAAGATTGTGAAATGCTCTTTTTCGCATTAACTCCCATATGCCCGCTTCGGCGGGCGCTCAAATCAAGATTGTGAAATGCTCTTTTCACATTAACTCCCATATGCCCGCTTCGGCGGGCGCTCAAATCAAGATTGTGAAATGCTCTTTTCACATTAAACTCCATGATTCCGCTCTGCGGAATCTCAAATCCGGATGGAAAACGTCGTGTTTTAGGCATTTCTATTTCTGACTGATCTGCAGAATCTTAACTCCTGATAGGAAATACCGTTTTATCAATTTATTTCCTTTTTCCACATTCCTGTCACCGAGCCTTGCACGGTATCCGTTACTCTGCGGATTATATATTTAGGCCGGCCTTTCACTTCCTCATAAATTCTGGCAATATAATGCCCTATAATTCCCAGACTCAGCATCAGGAAGCCGCCTATAATCAGAATCAAAAGGATCACCGTGGTAAACCCTTCCACCGCCGTCCCCATCAGGAATTTCACAAGAGTCTGAACGGCCAGTCCCACACTGAACAAAATGGACACCAGCCCCATAACCGTCACCAGCTGCAGCGGCAGCGTGCTGAAAGAAGTTGCATTGGAAACGGCATATTTCATCAGGCTCCAGAATGACCACTTGCTCTCGCCATACTGTCTCTCCTGTACCTCATACTCCACCGTCTCCGTCCGAAATCCCACCCAGAAGGTCAGCGCCCGGAAAAAGGTATTGCGCTCCGGCAGCGTCAACAGTACATCCACTACTTTTCGATCCAGCAGTTTATAGTCGGAGGAGGCATTCATATCCACCTTAATCAGCTTGCTCATAATCTTATAAAAAAGACCGGCTGACAGCTTGTGGGGCAGGCTTTCCTTTCCGCGGCTGATTTTAATTCCTTCCACCACTTCTACACCTTCCTTCCACAGCTCCCACATTCGGGGAATCACCTCGGGAGGGTGCTGCAGGTCGCAGTCCATCACAATCACAGCATCTCCCGCTGTCAGCTCCAACCCCGCAAAAATACCGGCTTCCTTCCCGAAATTACGGCTGAACTCGGCTCCCTTTATCCTTGGATTCTCCTCTGCCGCTTTTATAATCTCGTCAAAAGTTCCGTCCTTCGAGCCGTCACTGATAAATACCAATTCATAATCGATCCCTTTTTCTTCCAGAAGACCGGACAATACTTTCGCTGTATTTGCAATATTTTGTTTTTCGTTATAGGCCGGCAGTACGATGGACAACATTGCCATTTTTTTCTTCATATTCCAGTTCCGTCCCTTCTCTCCCGCGCCTCTTTCTTGGGAAGGAATCTTCAGCCGCTCACGCGTCTGAAATTCCTTCCGGCGCTTCCGTTTCAGGACTGTTCCAGTTCCGTCCCTTCTCTCCCGCGCCTCTTTCTTGGGAAGGAATCTTCAGCCGCTTATGCGTCTGAAATTCCTTCCGGCGCTTCCGTTTCGGGACTGTTCCAGTTCCGTCCCTTCTCTCCCGCGCCCACTCTCCCCTTTTGTATTATTGGCTGAGGTTTTCTGTTTTTATATACATTACACCGTCTATAATGCGGATGGAATTTTCACCCGGAAAACTGTCCATGGCTTTATATTCCTCCGAATAATATACCTCTGCCATAGCCTCCGCAGGCTGTATGTTGAGGCTAGCCCCCAAATAATGCCTGATAAATTCCCGGTAGTTATCACCTGTGTAAAGCAGGCTGTCTCCGTTTAAACCGATCATATTGGATGTCACCTTCAAAGAAATATCCGTATCGGGATACTGCACATCGCTGACCCAGCCGATCATAGCAATCGGAATGCCGGGATAGTATCCTTCCGTCTGTTCGATTCGGTCAAGCAAGCGTATACAGTAGGCATAGGTCTTCTCATAACGCTTCTGCAGATTAGAATAGGCAATATTATCCACCACCGCATAGTGGAACACCAACACAAAAGCCGCCGCCAACGCCGCCCACTCTGCCCACATAATAACCTTTGCCTTTCCGCGATCTCTTCCCACAAACGCCACCATGCCGATAAGGAACAGCACCCACTGATATCTCATCAGCAAATGATAGTTCACATGGGGAGAAATCAGCAAAATCACATTGGTAAGCATGGGAAAAAATGCCACTGCAAGTATTATTATAGCGAAAAAGAAGGGATTTTTCCACCTTTTTCTGCTCCCCATGCAATAAAAACCCGTTCCCAGAGCCGCCAGAAGCAGAACCACACAAGCAACAGCCGAAAACATATCCTGAAAAACAATATTACCTTTCAACGAAAAAGCAAAGAAGTCATAATACATACCTTTAATAACAGAAAACAAATCACTTCCCGCCGCGCCGGAAGCCATATCATTAATTCCCTGATAGGAAGCAAGCTCTTTGCCCTGTATTTTTAACAGCACTTGAAGAATGCCATAGTAAAGAGCTACACCGATTACTCCCATGTATAAGTAATGCAAGGATTTTTTCAACTTTCCGAACATGCCGCCACCGGCGGCACAAGCAGTCAATGAAGAATGCGTGTTTTTCACACTCCCTCCCTCTCTCTGGCCGGAACCGGTCGAAGCTCCCTCCGGGCTGGCCGCCAGCATCAAAAGGGCATACACGGAAAGTATCATGGCAAAGGGAAGGTAGGCCTGATATGTCCCCATGCTGAAAGCCAGACAGATTCCTCCGGGCAGAAAACCCTTGGGATACTTCTTTGTGAACAATACCGCCAACACTGCCAGCAGCAGCGCCAACATATATCCGTCCATGGTAAAGACATACGCAAAGGTTGATGCAAGGGCCGGAAAGGAAACCAATAGTCCGCCCGTCAGCACCACTGCCCATGTCCTGCGTATTTCCAGCAATTCCGTCAAAGCCGCAGCCGCCAGCGAGAGAAAAAGCAGCCCCAGCACGCCAATCAGCCAGGGAATCGTGTAAAAGGAAGAAAAACCGCAGGCCGCCATTAAAAACCATCTGCCGGAGGTAATCATATTTTGGTCAAAATACATACTGTCAAGCCCGTCATGATTAGGGATATCCGACAGCAACACCGGCATATGTATCATCATACCGATTAGGAAGGCAGAAAAAAAGGCTATTTTCCATTCCTTCTTTATGATGTCCCGATTCCATTTTCCAAATAATTCTTCCGGTGCCATATCTTCCTCCGTTTCCGTATCCATAACCTCTCGTAATCTCCGATTGTCTTTTCTTGGCTCATGCCCCGATACTACTTCCGGACATTTCCTAAGTATGCGGCAATGGTTTCCGCCAGCAACTGTCTTCCTGCCT
This sequence comes from uncultured Acetatifactor sp., assembly GCA_910589655.1. Lineage (GTDB taxonomy): Bacteria > Bacillota > Clostridia > Lachnospirales > Lachnospiraceae > Acetatifactor. Next base: position 52,168 of record CAJUTJ010000029.1, read on the forward strand.
CATTAGGATGTAAGCCGTCTCTGGTGTAAATCTGCCAATCCTCCCAAACCTCGTGGGGATACAGATCATGATATAAATCCAAGACTTCCACTTCCATCTCTTCCGCTATCTCCAATTCCTTATTCACATAGTCCTCCAGTATACCGCCGCCCTCATCCTTTTCTTCACAGGTCATGCCGGAAAATTCATACCAGCTGTATGTGGAAGTCAATAATATTATCCGGAGATTTGGATACGCTTTACGCAAATCCTTCAACCCGCTTCGCAGCGCCCCTCCAAAAGTATATTCATCATAAGGATCTTCCGGATTGTCAAGAGAAACTCCCGCATGGTAATCATTGATACCATACTGAACCAACAGAATCTCCACATGGGAAAAATCAATCGCCTCCAAAGTATCTATAACTTCCGGAAAATACTCCGTAGCGCTCTCCTTGATATAGGCAGTCTGCTGCAGCCCGAAATCATCCAATGATATGGCTTGGGAAATGGCGGCAAAGGCAAGACTGTCCTTAGTATATGACATCCTTCCCGTGGCATCAATGCGGCTGAGACAGGTCCCTCCCATGGCTCCGTTAAAAACTTCCTGCCCGGTGAGCAGAGAAAGCTTCTCACTGACGGCAGAGTCGTCACGAACCTGACCGAAAATACTGTCACCCAGAACCACGATCTGTGGAGAACAGCTCTTTTCACTCTCTCTGACAGGAAAAGTCAGAAGCCACAGCACACAAAACAGCACTGCGGAAATAATTCCATATATCATTATTTTTGCCGGTATTCCTCTCTTCAAACGCTTCTCCTTCTTCTGTGAGCCAACACTTCCGCCAGTCTCTCCGCTCCCTATTCCTTTTATCCTGCACTCAATACTTCCGCCGACTTCTCCTCTCCCTATTCCCCTCATCCTGCACTCAATACTTCCGCCGACTTCTCCGCTCCCTATTCCCCTTATCTTACACCCAACACTTCCGCCAGTCTCTCCGCTCCCAAGCCGTCGGTCAGCTTTCTTTCCCTTAAGCTGCATCTGTCTCTCAGTTCACGATTGTTTATCAATGCCGTTACCTGCTCCGCAATCCGATTCAAAACCCCCTCCGGGTCTTTATGGTATGCTCCGGCAGCTAAGGCAATTCCTTCCCTTCCCAGAAAATCAGTCAGCTTCTCTTGGTTCTCCGCATAGGAAAAGCAGACAAAAGGTACACCCAGCGCCGCCAGTTCATAGACGGTGGAACCGCCTGCGGTTATGGCCAGATCGCATTGTTCCATAAGCCCTGCCATATCCTGAACGTTATGATGAATATGGATGTTGTCATATTGCTCTCCCAGAGTTCTCATTTCCTCAAAATGAGGGTTGAAATTCCCGATAATCAAATGATAATCAAGCCCGTCTCCCGCTTCCCCTTCCACTCTCTTTAAAATCCGTCCTGCAATATTGTCGTTGTCGCCGCCGCCGGTGGTAATCAATACATTCTCCGCCCGTTCCCTGACACAATAGGATTTCCTATGGAATTGGGGCCTTAAAGGCACATAAGCGCTCCCCAAAATCAATTCCGTATCCGTATTTCCGTAAAGCTCCACATAGTACGGCCTGTCCGCAAAGGCATTATAATTGATAATACGTCGCACAGGAAAGCATTTCTCGCCCATATCATCCAGCAGCGTCACCCTTCCGTACTTTCCTATCTCCCGCAGATACCGGTCCGTCACAAAATAGCTGTCCACCAGTATCTCGTTTGGTTCTTTTTCAATTTCCGGTATCCGGGGCCACAGGGAAAGCTCCGTCTCCAAATTGCCGCTCTCGCTTTCCAAAACGAAAACTTCATAACCCCTGTTTCCCGCCAGCTCTGCAGACTGTTCGTCCCCACAGACAAAGAGAATCTCCTTGCTTTCGTTTCTCTGTGCACTCAGTGCATCCGCTATAGTCAGGCAGCGCATCATATGCCCCGCCCCTATTTTTGCATTACCGTCCGCCCGAACAATAAACATATTCCAGTACCTCTGTACTATTTAAAATCCACCAGATCCCAGCTCATGGGAGTGCCAAGTTTTGCATCTCTGGTGATCCTTTTTCCTAAAATTTCTTCATAATGCATGGTGTGAAGCCCACAGGCAGGCCGCACGGAACGGAGATTTTCAGGAGTAAATATTTCTCCTGCCTTCATATCCTTTGCCACAAAAAGGGAACGGGAATGCTCTCTCTCCCTTGCCTGCTTCGGCGTCAATTCATAAGTCACCTGCCCCAAAGCCTTTTCAATCTTCCGGATATTTTCCACCATAATCTTAAACTCTTCCGGTTCCATGGAAAAAGCAGCGTCTGCGCCGCCGTCGGCTCTGGACAATGTTAAATGCTTTTCCACCATTCTTGCCCCCAATGCCACCGCCGCATCTGCCACCGCATGTCCCATGCTGTGGTCGGACAATCCGGCGAGACAGTCGAAGGTCTGCGCCATGGAAGGAATCGTCCTTAAATTGATATCCTCATAGGGCGCAGGATAGGAAGAAGTGCATTTCAGCAGGATAATTTCCTCATTTCCCGCTTCTTTACAGGTATTCACTGCCAGTTCGATATCCCCAAGTCTTGCGATTCCCGTGGCAAAAATCATGGGCTTTCCCAGCTTTGCTATCCTCCGAATAAAGGGAATATCGTTAATCTCAAAGCTGGCTATCTTATAGGCGGGCACATGCATTTCCTCCAAGAAATCAATGGCGCTGAAATCAAAAGGAGATGAGAAAAATTCCAGCCCCATCTCCTCCGCAATCTTCATAAGCTTAGGCTGCCATTCCCAAGGAGTATAGGCCGTCTGATACAATTTATGCAATGTGGTGCCGTCCCAGATGGTACCTTGTGTGATCTGAAAACAAGGGTCATCGCAGTCCAGAGTGATAGTGTCCGCCGTGTAAGTCTGAATCTTCACGGCATCCGCCCCCGCATCCTTGGCCGCCTGCATGATAGCTACGGCACGGTCAAAATCCATTAAATGGTTGGCGGACATTTCCGCCACAATAAATACAGGTGACTGTTCACTGATACTATGTTTCCCGATTTTAATTTCCTTTTTCATTTTTACTCCCATCTGCGTACTTAAAGAGGGGTGTATACACACCCTCTTGCGCGCCCTCAAGTCAATAGTTTAATATATATTTTAATTCAACATTCCTCTAATTCTGCCATATTTGCGGCACATCATCACAATCTCACTGCGGGCTGCTTTCGTCCAGTATCTACGATACATCCGACCCCCTTACTCCGTCCGCTGGACACTTTACCGGAGCCTCCTCTTCACAGCCACTTGGTCTGTCACACATTTGGAGCTTAAAAAAGCAATTCCACTCCATAGTTAAACGTAATTGTTTTATATTTTACCAAGCCGTATGCAGAATGGCTAGTCCCAGTTATAAATAATCTACCACTTTTTCCTAAAAAGTAAAGTTTATTTCGTTTTATCATGGAATAATTTCGAATTATTTAATAAACTTCCCTACGGAAACAGCAGGGAAGTTTATTGAAGAAATTTATTATTTATTTGAGAACATGATTTGACCAGCCTTAAAGGCTAATAACATTAACTCTATTGATTGTGCGTCACACTTTCGAAACTTCAAATAATAATATAAAGTATCCAAAAAATTCTTAAAGGCAACACTTTTCTCTCCGACTATCGGCATATTAATATTATCCCCAAGCATAAAGCTGGTCAGCCTTGTCAAAAGAAATTTTTCATTTACATACAGGAACCTATCATCGTCAATTTGCCGTGATAATTGAAGCGGCTTTCTCTTTAACAGCCAGAAAGTTTCATAAGCTTTGATTTTGATTTCATTTACATGCTCTATCTGTTGATAATCTTTCAGACGCTGAATATCTGAAAAGTAGTCCATAATTGCATGGCTTAAAGCCATCTCATGGATATAGGCAATATCCTCCAATTGATTGACCTTTAAAAATTCTATCATTTCCTGACTAATTTGTTGAATACGGCTTCTGACAATATCTTCTCCTCCCAACGCACTAATCAATTGGTCATATTTAATATATGTGTTTTCTATATTATTCATAGCAGTCACTTCCTGTCAACTCATATACCGTACAACAATTTTTGCTTGGAAGGAAATCTCTATAATTCTGGTACTCCTTTTTTTCTACCTCTCCTGTATGAATGCGTGAACTATTGCTCAGCTTATGATTCCGAATCTTCCCCTCTCTAATCAATGCGATTCCTGTGTCAGCAATTTCACTGGCAAGCCTTTTCTGCCCTTTTAACATTTCCATGCGTCTTTCCTCCTTCTCATTCAGCAACGGCTAATTACTGTCTATCACTAATTTTAGACAATCATTTGGGGTATATATTGGCCTAGATTCCTTTGGGACACATGAATCGGATCCCTTTATTTTTAAGGCAGTACCTTCGGATACTTTCGCATTCTGTATCTCACTACTGCCACTCTGAGGAACGTTTTGCACATTTTCAGCTTCTATCATTTTTAGACGATAAAAGAAACTGCTCATCTCATCTGCCAAACCAGACAGCCTGTTTAACAGTTCTGTATACTCCTTCAGAAGCTGATCATCCTGAAAATAAGGATAGACTACCGCATGGTCAATCTCACCCCAGCCCTCTTCAAACAATGTTCTAACCTGTATTTCCAAATAAATGCCTTTATACTTTATGATATAATGGACAGAACGATACACTTTGCCATCTATCACACTATCCGGAGGGAGAATTTCATCATAAAGTTTTCTGGCATCTCCATTTCTAATATGGACTTTGGGCTTCTCGGCAATGTAAAAATGATCTTCATTATCATCGAAATCTAATATGCAGTCTCTGATATAATAATTTACATTATTTTCAAATTTCGACATAATATACTGATGAAAACTTTTCCAATCGGCTTTGAACAATACCAGACACCTTATGCCGATTAAATCTGTAATAAACTTTTCATAATTTGTTTTATCTAATTGCCTATACTTATTTTGATTCTCCTGCCTCTTCCGGATAATCTTAGCAATCACATGCTCCGGATCTTTCACCCTTGTTCGAAAAGAATGAACTTTCACCTTTTCCTCATCACTGACGCGGTCTTTATTAATATCTTTTAGGTAAGTTTTCGTAAAATCTTCTAAAATATCAGTATATTTATCAAACTTTATCTGATCAAAGTCCTGATATATATCACATAAATCCTCCCAAGATATTCCGGCACTCAAAAATAAATCCTCAGAAATATTGTATTTTTTCAAAAACTCTTCTTTTGTAATCAACGCATTCACCTCTATTATACATATTTCAGGCTCCACACGCAAAGATAACTTTGTATTATCCTTGCCACATTGTTTTGCGCTCATTATCATACTAACCGAATACAATACTATTTGCAACCTTTTTCTTATTTTGTTTATCTATTTTTGTATTCAACGATACACGAAAAAAAATCGAATTGCTTCTATTATACTTTGTTGCTCTAGCACTATCCCGCTCCCCCCATCATGACAGTGCATAAAATTCCCATTACATTAAAAACCTCATGAATTCATCCCTGTTCTCCAGAGGGCTTGTGTCGGGGCGCCCTAAGTCCTCTCTGGCTCCTATGGCGCATTTTACTTCCAAAAAAGTCAGTTTCCTGTTTTCTTTGGCTCTACGGAGCTCTTCCTGCAGCTCTTCCATATTTTCCGCTACGGCAGTATAAGTATAGCCGCAAGCCTCCGCCACAGCCTTGAAATCCAGAGTCCTTGCCGCAGTGGGCATTCCGCCGACGGTCTCGTGGGCTTCATTGTTGATTACAATGTGTACCAAATTGCCCGGTGCGGCTGATCCAATCACCGCCATAGCTCCCATATGCATGATAGCAGCCCCGTCTCCGTCAATACACCAAACCTTCCGCTCCGGTTTCTGTACCGCGATTCCCAGTGCAATGGAAGAGCTGTGCCCCATAGAGCCCACCGTCAGAAAGTCCGTCCCATGATTCTGGCCGTTTTCTTTCCGGATTTCAAATAATTCTCTGCTGGCCTTGCCCGTTGTGCATATCACGGGATCCTGTCCGGCAGTCTCTGCAATCTGCCGGATAATTTCTTCTCTGCGGATCCGGTATTTATTTGTATATTCCACGGCTCCGCCGAAGGTCAAAGCGCCCTTCCGAACCACAAATGCCACGCTTCTGCCCTTCCTCAAAGAGTTTTCGAATCCGGCCATAACGGCTATCAATTCTTCCTCCGTAGTACCCTTATCCACCACAGCGGAATCGATATCCATTACTTCCAGCAGTTTTTCCGTTATCTGCCCTTGGAAAATATGCTGGGGTTCGTCATGCACTCCCGGTTCCCCGCGCCAGCCGATCACAAATATCATAGGAACGGCATATACTTTCCCATTGGTCAGGGAAGCTATGGGGTTAACGGCATTTCCCTCCCCGCTGTTCTGCATGTAGACCACCGGCACTTTTCCGGCGGCTAGGTAATAACCTGCCGCCAGCGCCACACAATTTCCCTCATTGGCCGCAATAACATGATGTCTGGAATCCGTACCGTAACGATCCATCAGATAATTGCACAATCCCTTCAGCTGAGAGTCGGGAACTCCCGTATAAAAGTCCGCCCCCAATATTTCCGCAAAACGTCCTGCTTCCATAATAGCTCCTGCCTTCCTGTTATAACTTTCGGTTTGTTTCAGCATCCCTCCCGGCCCGAAACCGCTCTAATTCTTCCACCGTATCGATTTCTACGATTTTCCCTTTTTCCACGGGATGTATTTTCAACTTCAGACACCGGAGATTCCGGTCCACTACTTCATCCCAAAACAGTGTTTCATATCCCGGCTGCCCATATTCCCGCTCAACGGCACTCCGTAAACGTTCCGCATCTTCCTTGTCAAAGTAGGAGATGCCCACCATATTGTAACAATCCATTCCGCCCTTCCCTACTCTGGAAATGAATCCCTCCGAATCCGTCTCAAAAACCCAGTCCGGAGAAAAGCCCTCCACCATAGTTCCGAAATAGCAGGAATGTTCCAATGGTTCTCCCAAAATGCTGCCGTCGGAAAGGTACAGATCCGCTTCGCATATAAAGCAGCTTCCCATGGAAAGCACTTCTCTCGCCGCGTATATAGAAGAAATATTATTTACCGTCTCATATACGGAATTGTAAATCAATTCCACCTTATCAAATTTTTCCGCCAGATAAGAAAACTGCTCCGCCAGATACCCGGCCACCACATAAATTCTGTCCGCCACGGGAAGCAATCCGGCAATCACCGTCTCTATCATAGGGATTCCGCATACCGGAATCAAAGGCTTTGGAGTATTAAAAGTCAAAGGCAGCATTCTGGTTCCCATACCCGATGCCATAATTATCGCATTTTTCATTTTTGTAGCCCAAAGCGTGCTTTAGAATGTATTCTAATAAATCATTCTCCGGCTTACATACTCCCGAGAAAACATTTTCAAACACACTCCGGCACACATACCAATCCGTTTTTATAAGTTTACTTTCATGTCTCATAATTCATCTATCAAAGTTATAATATCTTGAATGGGCAGCAATCTTTCGTCCACTTCCTGCGCCCTGTGATATCTCAAAATATCCTCCGCCGTCTTCTGCATGGCGGGAAATGCGCTTCTGGTCAGCTGGTTTGCATAAATTACGACATTGGCTCCGTGTGCCGCCAGTTCCTCCTCCGTCACACAATTGTAAGAAGAAGGCACGGTCACAATAGGAGTGTCGGAATCCGTCCGGCGGAACCTGTCGCAGAACTCCAGCACCTCGTCCGGTGTCTTCTTCCGGCTGTGAATCATAATGCCGTCCGCCCCCGCCTCCACATATGCTTTCGCCCGTGCCAAGGCATCCTCCATGCCCCGCTCCAAAATCAGACTTTCAATACGGGCGATAATCATGAAGTCGTCTGTCAGCTGCGTCTTCTTACCCTCCCGGATCTTCTCGCAGAAATGCTCCACGGAATCCTGTGTCTGCTCTACTTCCGTTCCGAACAGCGAATTTTTCTTTAATCCGGTTTTATCCTCAATAATAACCGCCGACACTCCCATTCTCTCCAACGTTCTCACCGTATACACAAAATGTTCCGTCAGACCCCCGGTGTCGCCGTCAAATATAATGGGCTTGGTAGTCACCTCCATCACATCATCTATGGTTCGGAAACGGGAAGTCATATCCACCAGCTCGATATCGGGCTTGCCTTTTGCCGTGGAATCACAGAGGGAGCTGATCCACATAGCGTCAAACTGATCCAGCTCACCGTTGCTCTCCACCACCGTCTTCTCCGCAATCAATCCGGTCAGACCGCTATGTACCTCTATAGCCTTGACAATGGGGCGGATATCCAGCAGCTGGCGCAGTCTCTTTCTCCTGTACTCCGGCATTGCCGCCCTCTCCTTCAAACGGGCGTCGATCCGCTTTACCTTCTCATTATATGTGTAAGGAACATCTATAATCTTCCCTCCATATTGGGAGAGCTTTTTCTCTACATTGTCCCGAATGACCCGAAGAGAACCCTCAAGCCAATTATCACCATGGATCACGTAGTCGGGGCGGATACTGTCGATGACCTTGTCGTACATCATATCCTCCTGTATGATCACCTCGTCAACCCCCTCCATTTTCTCCGCCAGCCGCATCCGTCCCTCAAAGTCCAACGTTGGAAAACGGTTAAACCGAATCATGGCGGCATCCGTCAGCACGCCTACCACTACCTTGCCATACTGTCGGGCCTGTGTCACAATATTAATATGGCCTTCGTGAATGACATCCGTACAAAAACATGTATAAACCACTTTCATATTTATACCCATCTGCGCGCTGCGGCGCGCACTTAAATCAATAGTTGAATACGCATTTTTATTCAACCTTCCAAACATGCCGCCAGCGGCGGCACAAGCAATACCGGCAAAAGCTGAATGCTCCTGCAGCGGAAATCATATTCGAAACATCAGGCTTCCGCCGTTATCAGCATCTGCCATTCAATCATATTTCGTCACAATAAAATCACAAATGAAGCTTTGTCGCAGAAAATCATCGGACGCCACAGACGCGCAGCAGCCGGATTTCTGAGTGCATTATAATTATATCACATACACTCCGAAAATGTAAAAACTTTTCGAAATCACGTTACTGTCGCAACAACCATTTGACTTCCCTAAATCCGTATATTATACTGACATAAGACCACAAATGAGACTATTCATCCGGCCAGAAATTGATCTTTTGGAGTACCGGATACTCATGGCAGAGAGGAAGGAAAAGAGTTTATGATTCTCAATCATTTAGAAAGAATATACACGGAGCTGCTGCGCTCCCCGTATCCGGTCTTTATATGGGGCGCGGGATCCATGAGCGAAGAAATCATATCGCGTTTAGAGGAAAGAGGCATTTCCTATGCGGGCAGATTTATCACCACAGAGGCAGAAAACTCCCACATTATCCCGTCGGATGAAGTGATTTTTTCTTTGAAAGAGCTGGAAATGCAGCACGAGAAAATTAACGTCGTGGCAGGCCACGGGCACTATGAAAAAATTACGGATTTGAAACCATATTCATTTATCAATAAAGTATATGTTATCCCCAACCCTTATTTACAGTATAAAGGGCCCGATCTGGAATATGTCTGTCAAAATCAGGATAGGCTGAATGAAATCATCGGACAGCTTGCAGACGTCGAATCCCAACAGGCTTTGGAACGTTATATTGCAGTTAGTATCACAAACGACATTAGTTATTTGCTTTACCCCGATATATGTGTGAACGGAATGTTCGACTTGAAGGAGTTGAATATTACGGATTCGGAAAGCCTTGTAGATGTAGGCGCATGGGAAGGCGACACCATAAGCCGCTTTTTGAAATGCACGGACAATAAATTCCGCAAAATATTTGCCTTTGAGCCGGATCCTAACATCTTTAAAGTACTACATAACAGATACGGAAACCATGAAAATATTTCGCTGTATCATTGCGGACTGGGAGAAAGAAACGGCGAGCTTTGCATCGGCAGGGAAAATACCCAGTCCGCATTCCTCACCTCCGCAGACGGCTCTCCCGCCTCGGAAAAAATACCCATAAAAACTCTGGATGACGTATTGGCGGAAGAAACCGTAAGCCTGCTGAAAATCAGTGTTCCTTTTATGTTTTTAGATATCTTAAAGGGCAGCAGGAATTTACTGCAAAAAAACCGGCCGCGCTTAATCATTAACGTTGCCGCAGATGACCGCTTTTTACTGTATGACACCGTAAAATGGATAACCGATTTAAATCTCCCCTATAAATTGGTTCTTCGGTTTGACTTTCCCATGCCCACACGATTATATTTATACGCATACTCCGCCACCCTTTGATACGCTTAAAGGGGCTGTTGCTAATTACAGAAATTCCGCCACATACGGTAATGCCATGAGCAATATTTACCATATGTGACAGCCATTTCATGTGCGGCAACAGCCCCTTTTTATATCTGCCGTGTGGAACGCCGTTTCCGGCCGGTCTCAGACGGTTCCAAGAGAGATATCCGAAGCATTGTCAGTCTGTAATATACTCTTCATACTTACGGCATATCCAGTGCTCCCGAATACATATCTTTGTTTCGATGGGCTTGTTCTCAAAGCAGCGCATATGATTCCTTACAAAGTCATATCCCGACAGAACCGAAAATTCCACGCCTCCTGAGAATCTGGGATTGCATTCAAGAAGATACCGTACCCCATCCTCCGTCTCAAGAAATTCAAAGTTCACGCACCCTGTTATGCCCAGACTTTCCGCCAGATCCTCACAGACTTTTTCAAGAGCTTCCTCCCGGAAAACCTGTACGCTTAATCCCGCCCCGTTTAAGGTTCTGAGCAATTCCCTTCTGGCTGCCGCTGCACAGCAGCCGGTTCTCTTGTCCCTGACCACATCGACAGTGATAACATTCCCCGCAATATATGGCTGAAACAAATATTCTCCGGCCTTTACCTTACGGCAGAATCCGTAAAATTCTTCCTCATCCGTGAAAATTCTAAAGCCCTGACTGCTTCTCCCTCTGACAGGTTTCCCCACAACCGGAAAACATATATTGTGTTTTTCTATGTCTTCCATTCCGTAATCCCATATCACATTACACAATCCGGTTCCTTTTAGAGTATCGGCTGTTTTCTTTTTATTTCTGCATATGTTTATAACATCATAATCCGACATGCATAATATCGAAAGGTTTTCAAACTTCTGTCTGTTTTCATTGAAGACATCTATTTCGTCATCTGTCAGAGGACAAATATAGTCCACTTTCCGTTCTCTGCATATCTCCAGTATCCTGTTGATATAACAATTTTGTTCCGCCGCCGGGGGAACATTATAGAACTCATCCACATTTCGAGCATCCACCACCCATTCCTTGGGATAAATATCCGTACCGATTACATAATACCCCTCTTTATGCAGTACTTTAATCACAATATCCGCGGACATTGAGCCGATTGCCGTCACCAGAACTTTTTTCATTTAATCTCCATTCCCGCACCGTCTTCTACCCATAAACAACTTTGCGGTAAACTTTACATGACCATCCATCACATAGACGCAGGCAGGCCTGTATTTCAGGCCGTACAGCTCCCGACTGCCTACGCGATATTCTTCATCCTTATATTTCCGCTTCCGGACATGCCGTCAACGGCAGCACAAACAATCCATAAATTGCCACAAAGCCGTATGAACGCTGCGCCTGCGTTCTTCAGACCCGGATGTTCGAAATCCGGCAGCTTTGAACCCGGTATGCTTTATCCCTTTTCTTTAAGCGAAGGAGTAATTCCCTTTTTTATGATGTCTTCTCTGAATTCCTTGTACGAATAATGGTATTTGTTTTCCATGCATTCCTTCACGGAATCAAAGATCTCGCATAAATAACACATCGCACTATATTGTACAAATTGATTGATATGGTTCAGCATCAGGAAATATTTTTCACATTTTATTTCCTCTTCTGTATCCGCATCGGGATGAATCATTAATTCGCCAAACGCTTGCTTAAAGAAATCTTTTTCCATATCCCTGATGACCCAAAGCCAGTTACAACCTGCCTCCGCCATGTGCCGCATTATATTGTTTTCAGAGGCTACACTGGTATTCTCACTGTGACTGCCCTGATATCTCCTCATTTTTACAAGAGCTTTCGGTACTATATAAATAGAAGTATGCTGAATCACATAAATCCACTTAAAAAAATCAGGAAGCTGGGTACAAGGAGTCTTTTTTATGTTCATGCACAATTCTCGTCTGGTCAGTGAGGAGGGATTGCACAATGCATTACCGTATTTCCAAAAATAATGCATCCATTCACTGCTGCTTTTATTCTTTTGGAAAAAATACCAGTCGTTTGTCTCCCTTAGATTTTCGTCCGTGTATACACACCATGTAAGACATGCGCCGCAATCTTCATGCTCCTCCATATATGCTACCTGAAGCGCCAGCTTATCCCGTTCCCATACATCATCCGAATGCATAAGCGCAATATACTTTCCCGTGGCATACTGCTGCAGAAATTCGCTTCGGCCTCCGATATTTTCTTCAAAATACATTTCTTTTGCATAATGGGCCGAATATCTCTTCATTATTTCCGCCGTATGATCCGAAGAAGCGTCATCCGCCACTATAAACTCTATGTTCTTATAAGACTGATTGATCACACTTTCTATGGCCTCGGCCACAAAGCTCTCATGGTTATAGCAAGACATAATAACGCTCACCAGCGGACCCTCTTTGCATAATATTTCGTCCACTCTGATCTGTTCTGCCATGTCCAGCGGCACTTCCTCTTGTTTCGTTAAAACGTACAATGTACTTGTGTCAATCAAGCCGCATTGTTCAAAAACGTCCTCTCCAAAATAATCTTTCCCCAGACTATGTACGTAAAACTGCTCTTGGAGCCGATCTGTCAAATCCTCTTTGCTATAGACGCGGCAATGATCCCCTTGTCCGAATCTTCTCCAGTTTTCCGCTTCGGACAATCCCCACTCCTCATCTGTCTCCTTGCGGTTCAAATCCACAGGAACAAGAAAAATAATCTTTCCGTCCGGTTTCAGAATACGTTTTAATTCTCCCAGCGCCTTCCTGTCATCCCGGACATGCTCCAAAACATGGGAACATATTATTACGTCATAGGCCTCATCCGCCACCATATTCATATCCTGCAGATCGGATCGGAAAGTAACGTTACTCATAAAAAGATCCGTTGTTTCATACACGGTCTGGGGACAGTGCCGTATAATCCATTGTCCGATGCTTGCTGCCGGTGCGATCTGAAGCACCTTCGCCCCCTCAGCCGCATCCCGAAGCCTTGCCTTTTTCAAAAAAGATATGATCATGCGATCCCTGTCGCTTGCACCGCATTCCGGACAGCTGTATTCATTTAGATTCAAGGTTTCCGATTTCGTATTTTGCGGTACATGATATTTTTCTTCCATTTGTCTGTAATAATCCGGCAAAGGCAGGTAGGCTACTCTCTTTTCACAACAGATACACCTTTTAATCTTTTTGAGACATTTCATCTTGATATCTTCTATACACTCTACGGATAAAGACAGCGACGAAACCATATTCTCCACATTCTTCCGCATAAAATCGGGATCCCCGCATTGGCCGCAAAATTCACAAAAAGCATCAAAAAATTCCTGATATTCCCCGTAAATTTCCTGCGGAACAATGGTCTGCAGTTCCGAAATCACTTGAGAATATCCGCTTATTTTCCGCAGAAAGGAATCAAAATCCGTTCCTCTCTCCAATTCGTTTAAAATATCACGTCCCTGTATTTCAATTTCCGTAAGCAGCTGCAATCTTTCCTGATATAAATTCATATTCTTTTCCTTTCCGCAATTTCGATTATCTTAGAAACCATATCCCCTTCTTTTCGGCGGGATATCCTTCCGGCGCGTGTTATGCGCTCTAATGTCAGACGCCGCATATTGCAGCCTGCCGTTCTGCTAAAGAAGCTTTCATTGCAAAGACGTTTCCCCGGAATTATATTTTATCGGAATTTCCACCCGGCATTGAGCCAATGCCTCCCGAAACACGACGAAGAAGTTCCGGATATCCTGTTCGTCAATGGCTCCCAGCGCACAGAGCCGGAAAGTGTCCGCCGAAGCCACTTTCCCGGGGTAAATGGTAAAGCCGCGGTCATAACAATAATCATGTACCTTCTCAAAATCCCAGTTTTCATCCTCCGGATAATACACGGATGCCACAAGACCGGCCTGCCATTCCTCCTTGATAACCTCACGAAAGCCCAGCTCCGCCAGACCTTCCCGAATGGCATTAAACACTCTGGTATGGCGTTTCCATTTTTCCTCTTCCCCCTCGGCAAAATACTCTTCTATCGCTTGAATAGCCGCATAAATTGTTTGCACCGGAGGAGTAAAATGCATCTCTCCCGTCTTTTCAAACCAGTCATACTGCAAAAACAAATTACAATAATAAGAACGTCGGGGGTAAGATGCCGACTTCTCTATCAAATCCCGCCGGCCGATGATAAAAGACAGCCCCGTCATGGCCATCAAGCCCTTTTGGGCGGATGCCATACAGAAATCTATCTGTTCTTTCTCCATATCAATAGGACGCATGGCCAAAGTAGACGTGGTGTCCACCGTAAATACGGCATGGTATTTATGAGCCAGCGCACCGATTTCACCGATAGGGTTTAAAATCCCCGTGCCTGTCTCATTGTGCGTCGTATGAACCAGAGCAATGTCGGAATTTTCTCTCAGCGTCTTTTCTACCACGGCCAAGTCGGGCAGTTCGTCCGTGGGAAATTCCAGATTTATATAAGACAGTCCGTAATATTGACAGACTTCCACCGCTCTTGCGCTGTAAGCGCCGTTATTGACTATTAGAATCCTGCCCCCTTCCGGAAGCAGCGAATTCAGGCAGACGTCAATATTGATGGTTCCGCTTCCGCAGAACAAAACCGAAGTATATTTTTCCGGATCGCCGTGGACAATCTTTACCAAGTCGCTGCGCAGCTTCCTCATCATCCCGGCAAACTCTTTCTCTCTGGGGCAGATATCCGGAACCACCTGCGCCATTTTTACCGTGTCCGTGGTGGTAGCCGGACCGGGATTCAATAAAATGTTTCTCTTAATTGTTCCGCTCATTTTCTCACTTCTCTTTTTCTATAATATATGACCATGAAATCCCCGTCCTGCCAATGAAAAAGTTCAGACAAGGGACTAAAAAACTTTTTTCATTTAGACACATTATATATCAAGTGTCCCTTTGGAACAATAGATAATATTCTTCCTAAACAACATGGAACACTCAATTCAGCGAAAGACAGTCTCTAAGTTCAGGTGCCTAGATATCTCAATATCTCCCGCGGCAAGACACAAGAAAAAACATTCACAGAAAAAGATACCTTGTATTGCTCTTTTTTTTACTATATAATGATTAAAAATTACTTACAAAAAGGCGGGACATCACATGCTTACATTTTCAAAAGATTTCTTTCAGGGAGAGACAAGGGACGATTTTTATATAGAGCCTATGATGAAATGCGTCTGGGCCGCTCAATTGGAAGTATTGGCTGTCGTAGAACAAATCTGCAGGCAGAACGGCCTCCGGTATTTTGCCGACTGGGGGACATTGCTCGGCGCGGTGCGCCACAAAGGCTATATCCCTTGGGACGATGATTTGGATATCTGTATGCTGCGGGAAGATTACAACCGCTTTGCCGCCGTTGCGGAAAAAGGGCTGCCCGGTGAATATCAGGCAGTCAGCCTGAATACCTTTCCGGACTGGGATCAGGTCTTTCTGCGGGTAGTCAATGCCTGCACCGTCAGCTATGACGAAGAGCGGCTCAGGCAGTTCCACGGCTGTCCTTATATGATAGGAATCGACATTTTCCCGTTGGATGTCATACCGGAACAACCCCAAACGGAAAATTATCACACGGAGCTTTTTTCCACTGTCTATTCCTCCGCCCGTCTCTATCCGAAGGAACCTTCCGAAGTGGAAGAAATTTTACCGGATCTGGAAGATCTCTGCGGCACAAGCTTCAACCGGAGCGGAAACCTGCAAAACCAGCTGCTGAGGGCGGCCGATGCCATAGCCCAAAATTACGCCAGCTCCGGAAGCCGCCTCCTGACCCATCTGGCAGACCATGCGGTAAAAAAACATTTTCTGCGGAAAGAATGGTATGAAGAATGCGTATATCTGCCCTTTGAAGGATTCCGTATTCCGGCTCCCGCAGAGTACGATTCCGTATTGCAAGAATTATTCGGTGATTATATGACGCCTGTCCGCTACGCTGCCGGACACGACTATCCCTTTTATAAAAAACAGCAGGAACTGTACGAACAATCCCTTTCAGCTTCCGAAATCCGGCCATTTCTGCCTTAATTGTTCCAATTGTTCCCCGTAAAAAGGATAGGAATGACCTTCGAATGTCCTGACCGGCGTCATATAGTCTCCAAAAAGCTCCGTCAATATTTCCTTGTAACCGCAGGGGACAAGGACGGAGCTGTTTTCAAAGGAAAACGTTTCCGTACTGCGGAACCATTCCTTATCATACCTGCAGTCATACTTGTCGTTGTCTATGGCATAGGCGGCATAGGCTCCGCTTGTCTGAAAATTCCCCTCCATGCAGACCCTGTCATAAAACCGGCAGAGCTGATTCAATATGTTTTCGCTTTTGTCTATCTCTATGCCAAATCCTTCCTCCAAAGCTTCCACGCCTTCCATTACGATGTCATGCAGCTGCTGCTTTATGGATTCCTCGGCTTTTTCTTCCTTCAGCAGTGCCACCGCCAGCGTCCGCACTATTTTCAGGACTTCCTGCTGGTAATTCCGCTTAGCCTCCTCTTCCGCCCATTCGTCCAAGGGGAAAATGTCAATTCCTACCACAAAGGGGCAGCCGTGGAATGCCTTCAAGCGTTTTTCCGAGATATCGATGGTATCCCCGTTGACCACACGGGCAAAAGACTGCTGCCACTCCGGTTCATGATACACATCTAACAGCCGGTATCCCTCCGGCAGACGTGTTTTAGCCGCCCCGAGAAATTTCAGATAGTCCTCCCTCGGCATGGCAATATCGATATCATCATCCCATGGAATAAATCCCTTATGGCGGACCGCCCCCAACAGCGTCCCCCAGAAAGCATACTGCCTTATCTTTTCTTCCTTGCAGATTTCCGCTACTCTCTGCAGCACTTCCAGCTGTGCCGCCCACACTCTTTTCATCATGGAGTCGACGGTGAATCCGGATCTGACCTCTTCCTGAAAAAATTCTACTGGAAATTCCAACATGTTTTTCTCCTTATTCCTTGACTTTACACTCACCTTCGCGCTGCAACGCGCACTTACTTGGTTCATTGCCCGCGGGAGCAAATACTTGAATATGCTTTTTTATCCAACCTTCACATTCAGTCTGTCACAAATTATTATCTTGATTCTAACATAGTACGCCGGAAAGTCAATCGTTCCGTAGCAGAAGGACTTTTCAACCTTTCTTTTTCATGATAGAATGAAGATAAATACCTGCCTTGGGCAGATAAGTCTGGAAGTAAACTTCCAAATACGGATTTATATACGTGCCAACGCACGCAAGAGGTATATATGAAAATACTTTTTTACGATATGGGCAGTTATACTTATCAGGATTTCATCTATTATTTGGAACGGGCCGGCCACGGCTGCCGGACTGTCTATTACCATTTTGCGGATAAATTTGAAGACGACTTTTTTCTGTACCGTTTTTCCAAATATTTAACGGAAACTTCTTATGACGCGGTGGTCAGTGTAAACTTCTTTCCTTTAGTGGCACAGTTGTGCCATAAGTATCACATAAAGTACCTTTCCTGGTGCTATGACAGCCCCCTTGAAGACCGGCTGAAAGAATATTTCTCTTATGAAACCAATTACATTTTCTTATTTGACCGCGTGGAAGCGGCTCAATATCAGGCTCAGGGATATTCCCATGTATTCCATCTGCCTCTGGCGGTGAATACCGAAAGGCTGGATGCCCTGACCCTTTCTCCTTCCCAGTCGGCGGCATGGCAGGCGGATATTTCTTTTGTGGGGCAATTATACGATTCTCCTCTGGATGTTTTGCTTTATTCCGCCGATGATTATGTCAAAGGCTACATAGAGGGCCTGCTTCAGGCACAGTTCAGAATCTACGGATACTATTTTCTGGAAAATATGATTACCGATGATCTTTTAGACCGTCTAAACCAGTCCTTCCGGCAGCTGGGGCAGGCTTCCGTCTCCCTAAACCGCAGAGGGTTATCCTTTGCCATCGCCTCCCAGATTACCCATCTGGAGAGAACCTTCCTGCTGGAGCAGATGGGGGAGCTTTACCATACCTGCTTTTACTCCACCAAGCCCTATCCCTTTACCTCTGCGGTAAAGTACTGCGGCCCCGTAAAATACCATACGGAGATGCCGGGAGTCTTCCGCTGCAGCAGACTGAACCTCTGTCCCACCTTAAAGAGCATACAGTCCGGCATTCCGCTGCGCTCTCTGGACATCATGGGAGCCGGGGGAGTTCTGTTTTCCAACTTCCAGCCGGAGCTGGCGGAATATTTTGAGAGCGGGAAGGATCTCATTTTATACGAAAGCATGGAAGACGCCTTTGCCAAGGCGGATTTTTATCTGAAACACGAGGAACTCCGCAAGGAAATTGCCCGCAGCGGATATGAGCGGATCCGGCAGGACTTTTCCTATCCCGACAGGATTCGGCAGATGTTCGAAACGGCTGGGCTGTGACGAATACATTTATCAGAATCAAAAGGGAAAAAACATATGCTGCCGTTTGGCTTCTCCTACAATTCTGACAGCGGACAGTAATAGTCTGAAACGATAAACATTCATACAATAAAATCCCCTTTCCGGATTCTATTGTAAATTAGATTACTTGTATGTATAAAGAGGGGGTTTCCATGAATCTGGAAGAACAATATCAGGAAATATCAAAAATAAAACAAGAAATCAATCTCCGGCTGAGCAGAGGGACTGCCGCCTCCGACATCAGGGAATTGGCAATCTTTCTGGCACAAGACCGGAATTATCAGAAAATAAACACTTCGGAGAACCAACTGATTAAGCTGTCCCATTTCCTGACCATATGGCAGGAAGAAAAACAAAAGCTTCCCGCTCTGGGGATATCGGAGGATATCTTTTATCAGGTTCATAACCTTGACGAACTGGAGCAAAAGCACAGGAGAATCGAATATTACGGTCTGCGGATCGAAAACAATGTCCCTGAACCGTATTGCCGGGAACTGATGGATCTGCTCATGGAGCAGAAAGTCAGCGGTCTGGCTCTGGGCATTATTATCCGAAACAGAACGGAGCGGGGCGGGCACAATCTTCTCTCCGTCGCCCGGGAGCTGAAACAAAGGCTTGATCTGCCCAATGCCGTGCTGCTGCTCCAGTATACCCGTGAAAAGTATCCCCAGATAGAGGAGGAGTTATTGCTGGAGGAGGCTGATTGCTGGCTTCAGGGACAACAGTTTGAAAAAGCATATGAGCTTTTGTCCGATCTCAAGAATCCGTCTCCGGAAATACAGGAACTGATACACGATTTACGGCATGTGTGTAAAGGAATGAAGTTTCTCTAAGGTTGGAAGTAAACATCCAAATATTAATTGGTATGTGCGCAAGAGGGGTATAAGGTTGAATAAAAATGCGTATTCAACTATTGATTTGAGTGCGCGCCGAAGCGTCACAAATTCCATGATGGCAGAGCGAAATCTGATATTTCGCTCGCCTCCTCAGCGTAAAACGCTTCGGGATGGAGGAAAAAATGAACGACAAAA
Organism: uncultured Acetatifactor sp.; assembly: GCA_910589655.1. Classification (GTDB taxonomy): domain Bacteria; phylum Bacillota; class Clostridia; order Lachnospirales; family Lachnospiraceae; genus Acetatifactor. Next base: position 71,944 of record CAJUTJ010000029.1, read on the forward strand.
AATTTTGTTTTATCTTATGTACCAATGACAAATTGCAGCTTGAAGAATGCACTCTTTACCTCAGCCTGCTGCATATTCCCGAGGGATATGAGACGGATATGATCACCGTCACGGACGCCGTTTCCATGGCGTCAGGATACAATGAGGCCATGAGAGCCTCGGATGCCAAATATAAGATTTATCTGCATCAGGACAGCTTCATTGCAGAGCACCTTTTTCTGGATAAAATTCTGGAACTGTTTCAAAAGAACCCGGATATCGGCATGATCGGGACTCTGGGCACGAAATCTTTGTCCAAAGACGGTGTTATGTGGCATGAGGAAAGATGCGGCAATGTCTATCTTCTGGAACAGCATGGGGGAGAAAGCATCAAATTATTGGATCACGGTTTTCAGGAAGTGGAAGCCATAGACGGTGTACTGATGGCCACTCAATATGACCTGCCTTGGCGGGAGGATCTGTTCCATGGCTGGCATTTCTATGATGTATCCCAGTGCATGGAATTCCGCAGAGCAGGTTACAAGGTGGTCGTCCCCGGTCAGGAAAAGAATTGGGTGATCCACAGCTGCGGCGTCTGCTCTCTGCAGCATTATGAAGAAAACCGCAGAATTCTGCTTCAGGCATATCCGGAAATTGCGGCGGGGAAGGAGAACAGAAAGAGAATCCTTTTTGTACGCAGCAAGCAGATTCGGCTCACAGGCATTATGTATACGCTGGCCAGACTGGGCCACAATGTGAGAGTGGCTTCTTATATTGTGGATGTAGAGGCATGGGGAAAAGAACTGGATACCATGGTGGAGCTGTTGGAAGAGCTGCTGGAGGAAGGCTATTACGACTTGGTAGTGTCCTATGCCTTTATTCCCGCCGTGTCCTGCGCCTGTGAAAACAGCAAGGTTCCTTACTATGCATGGATCTATGACTGTCCTCTGATGTCCCTCTACGGCAAAGAAGCGAGAAATGAAATGAACCATTTCAGTGTATTTGACCGGAAGCAATACAAGCTGCTCAGCGAAGCGGGGCTGAAACACGTCCATTATCTTCCTTTGGCCGCCGAGACGGACGATTTCGGCACCGTGTCCATCGAGAAAGAGGATGAGAGAAAATACGGCTGCGATGTCAGCTTTGTAGGACGCTTATATAACAACCAAGGCTATGAGGATATGTTCGGTGAAGGAGACAATGATTACCGGAGGGAAGCAGAGGAAATCATCGGATCTCTGGACTGTGTTTGGGACGGGAAAACCACTATTTACAACCATGCCTCCGAAGGGCTGATCCACTGTATGGCTTCCAAGCTTCCGGAAGAAGTCTGGAACTATTACAGTATCGATAAACGCTACTTCTGTGAAAGCTTCCGGCTGGCGCGGAAATGTAACGAAACGGAGCGAATCCGGATATTGACGCATTTGCAGAAACGTTTCTCCGTAGTGCTCTACTCCGACGAATCCGCCGGAAAGGTGTTAAAGGAAGCGGAGATACGGCCGTGGCTGGATTACGAAAAGGAAATGCCCAAGGCCTTCCATCTCAGCAAGATCAATCTTAATATCACCTCCCGGAGTATCGAAAGCGGAATTCCCCAAAGAGTATGGGATATCCTGTCGGTGGGAGGCTTCTGCCTGACCAATTACCAGCCGGAGCTGGAGGAATATTTTGAAATCGGAAAAGATTTGGAAGTATGGCACTCTTTACAGGAGCTGGAAGAAAAAATACAATACTATTTGACCTATGAGGAACAGCGGATACAGATCGCTGTTCACGGATACCGGAAGGTGCGGAAAATGCACTCCTTGAAAACAAGACTGGCGGAGGCTTTGCAATTGGTTCTGGGAGAATCCGAATAAACTCCCATGGGACGCAGCGGCGCCAACATTCCGCCGACGGCACTATCATGCGGCGCGGCGGAAGGGAGACGGAAAGGAAGACACATAGCGAAAGGAAGACACATAGCATATGAACGGTTTGACCATAATGATGGTACTTCACAACGAAGCAGAATACGCAAAATTATCCTTACAGAGCATCCGCCGGTATGCGGATGTAGATAATCTGTCCGTAGTGCTGGTGGACAATCATTCCGAGGACGGGCTGAGTGAATGGGCAAGAGCACAGGAAGACATCACTTACGTTTACATGGATGAAGGAATGCTTCCCTTCGGACAGGCAGTAAATCAAGTATGCCAAGCTCTTTCCCCGGAAGATGATCTCCTGCTCATGGATGCACATTACAGGCTTACTCCCCACGCTTTGTCACGCCTGCAGGACACCCTTTACCAAGATGATAAAATCGGCGCCGTAGGCGGAAAATCAAACAGCTTTCTGTTTTATCAAAAGGAGGAGGAAACGGACAGTTATGAAGCCGCTGTGGATCAGGCCGGCAAGGAATGTGCCGTAACGGGAAAGCAAGTCTTATCGCTGCATTACGGTGCCGTACTGTTTCGTTCCTCCGCCCTCTCGGCTCTGGGAAACTTGGAGGAAGCCCTGCCCAGTCAGGAATATGTGCTGGCGGACACCTGTTTCCGGTTGATTATAAATCATTGGAAACTATATTTCTGTCCGGAAGCTATCTTCTGGGATATGCGGGGCAGCGGCCCCTATCACGCAAAAAATCAATCCGAATTTGAGCTATTGAAACAGAAATGGGGAATGCACTATTTTCAGACAATGTATAACGAAAATATACTCCAAATGATCACGGCAGATAAGAATGCCCCCGTTTCCGTATTGGAAATCGGATGCGACTGCGGCGCTACCTTGCTGGAAATACATAACAGATACCCCAACGCCGTTGTATGCGGATGTGAAATAAACAAACACTCTGCCAACATCGCCTCACATATCGCCGATGTTCAGATATGTAATATAGAGGAACAAGCTCTTACTTTCACTCCCCATACGTTCGATTATATTATTTTCGGGGATGTGCTGGAACATCTCCATGACCCTCTGAAGACCATACGATATTGCAGGAAATTTCTAAAGGCGGGCGGCTGTATCGTTGCCAGCATTCCGAATCTCATGCATATATCCGTCATGGAAAAACTGCTCCAAGGAGATTTTACTTATACGGAAACGGGCCTGCTGGATAAAACACATATCCATCTCTTTACATACAACGAAATCCTAACTATGTTCCAAGAGGGCGGGTACAAAATCAGCCAAATAAAAGCGCTTACCACCACCCTCTCCGCTTCACAGGAGGCGCTGCTCCACCGATTGCTTGCACTGCAGTGCGGCGCCTCGGAGTTTATGTATCAGGCATTCTGGTATATCGTCCGGGCTCAATGCTGAATTCAAAGCCTTCACGCAGCACCTCCCGAAATGCGGCGTACAATGCCTCCGCATTTGCGTCCGCTGTTCTTTCATCGGTTCCCGCCTGCCAATCCGGCAATTTCTCCAGATACGGCAGGTTGGGGTATTGTTCTTTCAGACGTTCGTAATACGCATTCCCTGCACAGTAAAAGAACATGGCAATGCTTAACTGTTTCTTCAAATACTCTTCATTGGACAGATTTTCATGAAGCAGCAGATGCAGCTGCCTGCAGTCCAACAGATTATAGGAAATGCCGTCCGTGAGGGTGCACCGGTCAAATCCCGGAAGATTTACCGTAATCAACAGTCTGGGCTGCATTGCCTTTATTTCACCGATCAGATCCCCTTGCTGCCGAGGCACATAGAAGAGACAGGCCGTCTCCACACCGCCCTCCTGCTCCAAACGTCGGATAAACCGCCCAAATCCGCTTATATTTTCCGGCTTTTCACTAGATACGATCACAATTTTCATCTTCTTTTGTTCCATGACATTTCTCCCTTGGCTCTCTTTTTCTATTACATTTCCGTCAGCGGTTTTTCTTTTGTGAATATGTAAAGAGCCGACTGCCTGTCAAAACCATATCTCCGATAAAACGCTTCCCCAAACCAGTTTTCTCCTGCAATGGTTCCATAGAAGAGTCCTTCCAGCCAACTTATAGGCAGAACGGCCACGCCAATGCCGGACGGTTTCATGATTCTGTACAATTGTTCTGCAGTTTCCCGTACAAGGCTTATATTTTCCCATGACAGCGGACAGACAATAATATCGCAGGTTTCGTCCCCCATGCTTTTCAGGACATCCTGCGCCTCCCGCCGGGAAGAAAGCTTTTCAAACAAAATATCCTTCCGCCCCAACGCATAACTCTCCTGAAACGCAGAAGGCATCCAATGAAGCATATGCAGCTTTTCTTCTCCTTCCGGCTGTAACTCCTGTAAGAAGGCGACGATAAGGCGTTCTCTTTCTTCCGCTTTGCAAAAAGGACAAACCTTCTCCCCGCTCCGAAATACCTTTTCCCCGCACACGCTGCATTCATAGGCCTGCCCCACCAGAAAAGCTTCTGCCGCCTCGATTGCCTTCACAATCTCCGTAAACAGAAACAGCCTCTCCGTTTTCGTCTCCGGATCCTCCACCGCCGCCGTCCGTTCGCATATGTTTTGCAGTTCTTCCGGCCCTTGGAACAGTTCCGAAAGCTTTGCCAGATTATCCTTTACTTGATGCAGCTTTTGCTCTATATTTTCCTTTCCGACAGGTTTGTCTCCGTAAACGTCCAAATACATTTTTACAATCTGCTGTTTTGTATCCGCCAGCTCCTGTTCCGCCATCCTTTTAGACAGGTTTATCTTTGTGGTGCTCTGTTCCGTTTTCTCCAGCAGCTCCGCCGCATAGCTCTTCTCCTGCTCTGTGACGAACAGATCCGCCAGTCCGGAAAGCTCTCTTATGAAAATATCATGACAGTTTAATTCTTCCGCTTCACTCTGCAATATAGACAGCTTTTTCCACAGAAGATCATACTCTCTCAGTGGTGTAATCATTTCCCGCACAATGTATGCTTGTGTGTAAAACCTATCCCCATACCGCATGTTCACACTATCGGCAGAATCATATGCCTTTACCAGCGGCTCCCCCACAAAGCCGATTTCGTGGCTTTGAGAAAATCGCAGCGTGAATTCATAATCTTCAAAGGTGTTCAGATCCTCATTAAAACCGCCTGCATTTATAAAGTCCTGTCTTCCTGCCACAATTGTCTGCGTGCTGATTAAAGGCAGCAGCAAAAGCGTCTTAAATATTAGTCCCTGCTTATAGTCAAACGAAATATTTCTGGAAGGCACCACTCCCCTCTCTCTATCGCAATGATACCTTGTAATCTCACAATACACCATCCCGAAATCATTTTCCGGATCCAGAAGCAGCCGCATTTGCTTTTCCAATTTCTCGGGCAGCCACCGATCATCGCTGTCCTGAAAAGCTACATACTCTCCCTCTGCCAGACTTACCCCTAAATTCCTCGCGGCAGAAGGCCCCTCATTCTCGATGTTCTTTATATATCTCACTCTGCTGTCCGTGAATCCCCTGACGTATTCCTCCGTTCCGTCATCGCTCCCGTCATCCACTATGATTACTTCCAAGCTGCCGTATGTCTGATTCAGGACACTTTCCACGGAAGCGGGAAGCGTGTTTATTCTATTATATGTAGGTATGATTACACTGACCACAGGCTCTCTATTCTGCTCCACTCCTAATGCACCTCTCCTTATAGTCAATCGGCTCTTTTATTTCATATATGCGAAAATAATTTATTTTCAGCCAAATCTACTTTAACAGTATAATGATTCTTGATTTAGATTACAATATATTTCTTATTGCATCCTTCAATAAATTACTATACAATAAAATATATTTACAAATGTGAAAGGAACATACCATGGAAGCAAATAGAATGGAACAATTGGAAGCGCTGGAAACCCTGTGCCAGTTTAACGACCGCCTTTTGGCAAACCTCCCTACACTCAGCAGCGAGTTATCCGAAGGCCGCAAATCCGACACCGATGCCTATCTGAAAAGTATCATTGATGCCATCAACTGGGAAATCTCCGTGATGAATTCCACATCTGCCTTGCTGGCGGAGGGAAATACTCCCATCGACAAGGAAGACTTTAATCAGGCAATTCTCGCTTTGGGAACCGCCCTTTCCTCGGGAAATGATTCCCAGACCGCATCCGCCCTCCGAAACCTTATTCCCCACTTTAAGACACTCGGTTCCGCAGCAAAGGAAGCCGTTTCCTAAACTCCCATACAATCAGCTGCAAAACACCTCGCGGTTTCCGCAGGCGAGGTTCCAGACTTTGACAGGAAAAAAGGAATGCTTGTTATGATGAATACAGAAACAAGGCCGGACGCCTATTTCCGGCAGATGAAGCTAGACTATGACGCCACTCAAAATTCTTACCGGCATATTCTCACCACAATGGAGAATGCACTGGCCTCGGGAGATTATAATACTCTCTGGGAGCTGATACCGTATATCGAAGAGGGTGAGGGACAGCTTGCTTTCCAATACATCGGCAAGACACAGCGTCTGCTGCGCATCCTGAATATTCTCAGGCTGGAAGATCATTACCGGAAGCCGTTATTCTGTCAGGACTGCAGCGGCGCCGATGCACTCTGGGAAAAATATATGCTGACCCTTTTTGCTTTCCGCCGCATCCTGTTCCGCCTCTCCGAAGAATCGCAGGAGGAGGCCGCGGTCTGGCTTCGGAACCATCCTGTCTCACATTTTGCCGCGTATATTATGGTTCAGGGAGAGCTGATTATTCCCGGTCAGGCTTTTTACGAAACACTGGCTCAAATTTATTCTCAGACATGGAGCGATACGGATATGCAGCAATTCCTTGCCATGACGGGCCTGCCGCAAAGTACGTAAGCTGCAGATGACGGCAGATGAAAATTCAGGTAAGCCGTCTGGCGAAATGTAATCCGGTCAGGACACGATAATAGACCGTACATAAATGGACCGCACATAGGAGACTGCCATGAATGACCGTAAATTTACTTTCATTTTTTGCACAAACGATTCTTTGCTTCTGGAAGAGAGCATCCATTACATCAATCACCTGATTGTTCCCGACGGCTATGAAACCGATCTGCTCACCGTCACGGATGCCGCATCCATTACAGAAGGCTATAATGAAGCCATGCAGGCTTCCGACGCAAAGTATAAAATTTATATACATCAGGATGTATTTATCCTAAACAAATACTTTCTCTGTGATCTTCTGTCTATATTCGAGTCGGATCCCTTGATCGGGATGATCGGGATGGTAGGATATGAAAAGGTCGCAAAAGACGGAATTATGTGGCATTCAAACAGAGCCGGCAATATTTATGTAAGCCGTCCCAAATCCCCCTATCCGGATCTCTCCGGCTACCGCTATAATGCGGCCCATGAGGGATATGACCTTGTGGCGGAAATAGACGGTTTCTTAATGGCTACCTGTCAGGATCTGCCATGGGATACGGACAGGCTGGACGGCTGGGACTTCTATGATGCTTTCCAAAGCATACACTTTCTATCGGAAGGCTATAAAATTGCGGTTCCCCGTCAAAGCCATCCGTGGTGTATGCATGACGACGACAAAATGCCCACCCTTTTCCGCTATGACCACTACCGGCAGATCTTTTTACAGACTTATCCACAATTATTAGGCAGATCCTGCACGGAGATCTACGATATCCTCAGAAGGCAGGATTAGTGTATTAGTACTCCATCCGGACGCATATATCGTACTGAAAGGCCTCATACATAAACTTTGACGCACCTTTTTGTACCTTCAGCAGCTTCCGGATCAAATCCTCCTGCCGTTCAGAGATAGGGCGGACGATTGTCTTCACTTTTTCGACTTTATAACCGCCGTCTTCGAACATTTTTACTATTTCATTGTAGGTAAAGAAATGAATATGCGTTTTATCCAGCAGTCCCGTCTCCGTATAAGTAAAATGGCCTTGCAGCAGCTTTTCCATGACGGATATGTGCATCAGATTCGGAATGCTGGCAATGATACGCCCGCCTTCTTTCAGGAGCCCCTTACAGTATCGTATGGTTTTCAGCGGATCGTGAAGATGCTCTCGCTTCCATAGACCGACGCGTTGGGAAAACGATTGCGTATTTCCAGCAAAGTAGCCCCGCAGTCACAGCCTATCTCCAATACGCGGATGCAATCCTTCCGGTCTCTGTCTATCATTTCAATTAAGCCCACGTTGCAGACGCTGTTGAAATAATGCATTCCCCATTTCTTCTCCATAACAGCCTTCTCAGAGGCAAGCCCGCTGTGATATGACCCCTTTCCCCGCACGTCCCAAAACAACGACTCCTCACAGACATGGAGCTGCAGATCCTCCAGAAGCATACGGAAGCAATAGTCTTTCATTACATATTCCTGACTCGATAACTCCTCGTCAAAGCTTCCGATCCGGGATACGGTGGACGCTTTCAGATAAACTATAGCCGGATGAATGCCCAAAACCCATTTTCCTTCCTTCGCGGCGCACACCTCGTCCCCCCATCTAACAACGGCTTCATAATTGTACAAATCTGCCTTCCTTTGCAGCAGCGGAAAGCTGTTGGAAACCCCCCCAATTGCATTTTTTGATATACTACTGTCTGTAAACGGGACAGCCCGTGGGGCGTCAGCATATAATGCGGATCCATAATCAGCAGATCCCCTTCCGGCTGTAATTCTCTGCACACTTCATTTAGTATCTTTCCGAACGGCTGCTTTCCCTCATCCATATAGACATATGTAATATCCTCCTGTTCGCCGGTCCACCGGGATAGTCCGTCTTCCGAATGATTATCTATGATTACCACGGACAAATCGTCAATATCCGCAAACATCCTGATACTGTCCATGGAAAATTTTGCATATTCCGCTTCGTTATGCACCACCATCAATATTGTCAATACAGTCGCTCCACCCCAGCCTTATCCCCTTCCAATACAAAGGAATCCGCCGCTTCTCCGACACAGGCGGCATACCATTCCCACACCTGATTTATGCAGGGAGTGTCTACACCATACATTACCGCCAGCTCTTTGATGATCTTTAACCCATACGCAAAGTCCGCAATAAAATACCGATCATGAAAATCCGGTATCCATCCCCCTTGAACTTGTTTCATAGGGGATGTCAGGCCCTTGAAAGCTTGTATACTTCTGATCTTCCGTGTCATGGCATCCGCTGTCCTGCTCTCATAATAGTCACAGAGCGATTCTACGGCGCTTAAATCCATGGGAATGACCTCACATAGAGCCTGCAGTTCCCCGTCACAGGCAATAAGCATTTCCGAAGACGCGTCATCCCACTCCTCATAGAAAAGGAAATTGCGCGGATACACCGTTCCTTCACGATATTCTTTAAACATCACATACAGTCTGGCGGTGTGCAGGATGGGATTGGAGGGTGTCAATGTAACCGATAAATAATTCGGCACAGGAGTACAGGGAATGTCAAAAAAGCTCTCTGTCATTGCCGCCAAGGCAGCACATTCCGATGCCGGAATGGTTCCCAGCTTCAGCCCCTTTTTCCTGCCCAGCATATACACGGACTTTCCCCGTTCCTTCAATCGTGCAATGCCGTGCACTCTTTGCAGTCCCAGAAGAATCCCGCCCCTCTTAACCACTTCCCTAAAGGTGAATTCCGCACCGCCGGTTCCCGGCACAATCCCCACATATTGCCCCTCCCTTATCAGAGGACATACCTTTGCGGCAGTCTCTCGAAACAGATGGGCAGGTAAAGTGATCCAAATCAATTCCGCCTCTTGGACAGCGGCTTTAATGTCCGAAGTAATCTCTTCCAGCTCCCCTTGCAATAGCAGCCTGTCTTCCGCATCATATACATCTATCCTCTTCCGCCAAAGAGCCGGTTCGGAAGTACACATGGTAACTCTATGCCCTTTTACCGCTAATTCGGCGGCCATCAATGTTCCTATATTTCCTCCGCCAATTATAGTGATTTTCATAATATTCTCCTTCATTCCTTTTTCCGGAATCTAAAAGTATTCACCGTCAGTGACTTTCCCTCTCCCCCACTCATATATCATTATTCGTTATACGGCAGGCTCTGCCTCAGTCTGCCTTTTTTCATCATTCGCTACACAGCGGGCTCTGTCTCGGTCAATCTTATTTCTTTGGTGGCCGCATATAGTATGGATAAATCATCAAAACCGCATATTCGGTAAAATTCTTCCCCAAACCACTCTTTTCCCAATTCATTGACATAGAAGCCCGCCTTCTGCAGACGTCCTATGAAATCTTCTTTTCCGTATAATCTGGAATGATCCCCTTGTCCAAAGCGTCTCCAGTTCTCTTCCACCCCACAGCCCCACTGCTCTTCCGTGCCCTGTTTTCCCACGATCAGCGGCACCAATACCAGACATACTCCGTCGGGTTTCAAAATTCTATGCAATTCCCTCATGGCCTGAACGTCATTCTCCACATGCTCCAAAACATGGGAACAGATTACGATATCATATGTATTATCCTCCACCATATCCATATGCTGTAAATCTGCCTGAAAGGTGACTCCGGGGCGCATCAGATCTGTGGACTCATACAGAATATCCTCCCGTCCCAGAGCATACCGCTCTATGGAAAGCGTAGGGGCTATCTGCAGCATTTTCAGCCTTTCTTCCCCTTCCCCGCGCACCTCCTCCAAAAAGGCGATCATCAGCCTGTCCCTGTCATATGCTCCGCATACCGGACATCCGTAATTTTCTTTGCTCTCCAGCTGAAAGTCCGCATCCCAATAGGGGAATCCGCACTTTCTCCGCATCGCTTCATAAACCATAGGAATCGGAGTAAAAAACACTTCGTTTTTGCAGACATTACAGCGTTTTATTTTTTGATCGATGTACGCTCCGGTTTCCTCCAACACTTCAAACAAATTGACAAAAAGAGATTCTTCCGGCTGTTCCTTTCTGCCGCTTCCGAAGACGTCGGCCTTTTTAAACTGCCGACATTTTTCTTTCATTACAGGATCCATGTGAAATAATACGGCACAGCTGTGTAATGCATCCGCAATTGCCCGCAGTTCCGAGCGGGCATTTTCCCCCAAAAGAGCATTTCCTTCCGTGAAATCCGCATAGAAAACGGCAACTCTCTGCTGAAAATACGGCAATTTTTCATATATCTGCCATTTCATCCGGTTCACATCACTGCTGCCGTATTCTATTTCTCCCATACCTCCATATAACTCCCTTCCTTAAATTCCTCCTGCGCAATCTCCAGCATTTGTCTTGCAGACAGCTTCCTCTGATATTCTTTGTTGTCAAACAGATTCTTCTGATCCTCTCTGACATAATCACCCTTTTCAAAAGAAATTGCAAAAAAGTCCTTCCCCAGCCACTCGTAATCGCTGTCCGATATGGTATCCAGACTATAAAATACACCGCCGTAACGGAAAGAATGCCAGCTTCTCAGACGGTAGTCTGCCGGATATTTCATAGCCACATAGGTGCCATAGGTCTCAAATTCGCTGAAACTGTTGGACTGGAGATCATCTATGTCAATGGAAAATATAATTTTTTCCCAATAAGTGTTTCCCGGAATCTCTTCATTCGCCTCAATATCTTGAATGAGACGAAGCATAATATCGCAGCGCATCAGCATATGCTCCGAGATAAAGGACTTTTCAATGCATTTATGCATCCCCGGAATAAGCTTTGCCATAGTGTCAAAATATTTCTTATGGTATTCGCCTTTCAGATCCAGATAGGGCGTCCCCGTCTTCTCATGAAACATGGAAAAAGAGCCGCACGGTATAGTGTCTCCGTCCCAGATGAGGTAATAAGCATCCTTACACATACGAGCATATTCCATTTTTAAAAACTGCTGATAATACCACCCTGTTATTCCTCTGGGCAGCTCCCGTCCCTGCAGAAGACTTTCCAGCGCTCTGGTCATTACCTTGTGTACCGCATCAAAAGGCAAAATGGTATTTTCATCTATAAATCCCACCTTGGCCCCCAGATTCGAAGCCTCAACCAGCGCTCCCACTTCCTTACTGCCCACAAAGTAAATCCGTCTTGCGGGCAGATAGGCCGCCAGCCTGTGGTATTGATTTTCGACTCTCTTGAAATCTTTCGGCGTAACCACAATCAGCGCGTCATACTGTCTGTCCGCTTCCGTTTGTCCGACATTCTCTCCGCCCGTTCTGTTCCCACCTGTTTGGGGATTCAGTTCTCGTTCGGTTTGTTCTTGGGGATTCACTTTCCCTCCGACCTGTTCTTGGGAGTTCACTTTCCTTTCTGCCTGTTCTTGGGGATACAGTTCTCCTCCGGCCTGTTCTTGGGAGTTCACTTTCCTTTCTGCCTGTTCTTGGGGATACAATTCTCCTCCGGCCTGTTCTTCGGTGCTGCTGTTTCCCCTGTTTATTTCTTGATGCTCGTCTTCTTTCCGTCCAAACACAATTCCTCTCCTAAGCTCCGCATCCAGATACGCCTCCATTGTCCAGTCCGGACACATATAGCCTTTTGAAGTCTCTGCAGCAAACCCGCAGTCTTCCAAAATACGGCGGATATTTTTCTCGTCTTCTCTGGCATGATAAGCACAGACGGCACACCTGAGATTCCGGCTGTTTTTCAAGGTTTCGGCGGCTCCCCTTAAAGCAGCCGTTTCGGCACCCTCTATATCCATCTTAATATAGTTAATTTTCTCTCCTGCCAGCAGCCGGTCAAGGCTCACATGCTTTCCTTCATGATAACTGTCCAGAAATCCATGGAAGATCCGTACTTTATCCCGGTCTTCAATAAAAGTCTGCTCCAACGCCTCTATCCATTCCGGATCCGCCTCAATGAGGTAAAGCTTTTCAGCCTTGTCTATGCAGTCCAACGCAAAGATCCCCTCTGCGGCTCCGGCATCCACCACAACATCCCCTTGCCGCACTCCGCAGGATTCATGAGCGTAGCAATGAGGAGAGCGGCTGTCCTGCTCCATGATTACGGAACGATAATATCCCCTGATTTTCTCCTCATCCCAGTCTCTTGGGAAAAACATCTTTCTTCCCTTGTAGGGCACATATCTCATGCCGGAGCCTTCGTCCGTATCTACCCTGACCGGCAGTGTCAAATATTCTTTTGCAAATCCGTAACTGATCAGATCGATTCTATGCTCTCTGTCTATATATTCGATAATTCCGGCAACCTCCGGATTATCCAACTCCTGACTGTGTTTATAGCTCCAGTAATCCTTGTTGGCCAGAGCATACACCACAGGAGAGATCATATCCGTACAAAGCAGCAACGCATCCAACAGCACAAGCAGCTTGCTCTTATCCGTTTCTCCCTCCGATACGCCGGAGCACATCCGTTTAAACTGATCCAATACTTCCCCATATTGAGATTGAGTAAAAGTACTGCGGTTTACCTGAAGCTCCGCATACACACATTGCTTCACATCTTCAATCGGCACATTTTCAGCCGGCAATCTGCCGTTGGAAACGGCATCCCTTATTTTGGATATTAATTCTCTTGTCTGACTCATACGATTTTACTCCCCTATATTTTCTTTTAGATTGGTATCGAAAGAATCTCCCAGTGTGAAACGCGGCAGTCGCGCAGCGGCTGGATTCTTGAGTGTATTTGTTCCATGATTTCCGGTGTGTTTTGGGACGAGGGGGCCGGAACTTGGAGGGCAAGTTACGGGCAGGACCGGAAATTTGGGGACGAGTTACGGGCAGGGCCGGAAATTTGGGGACGAGTTACGGGCAGAGACCCGGAAAACCTTTGGTTTTCCGGGTTCGCTTCGCTCGTCAAATAGTCGCATAGGCATCTGCTCGAGCAAGCTCGGCAGATGTCTATGCGGCTATTTGACTCTGCCCTTTGCGGATATTATACCATGAGTGCAGAAAATCAAGCGGCCCGAAGGGACATTTGATTTTCAAGCCATGGGTTGCAGTATAATGCATCACGAAGTGATGGCAAGCCAGCGAAAGCAGGCTTGGATTCTGCGTCAGCAGAATCATTATACCATAAATCATACGTAAATGGTAATTTAATTGGCTTGTATCGTCTTTTGCTTTATGCTACAATTATTCAAGTATCTTTTGGTATATGCCGGAGTGGTTATTGCCGAAAGATTCAACTATACCGCTAACGGATGGTATTTTATGCGCACGATACAAATTTTTCTGGAACTTATTCATTCTATAGAAAGCAACCCTTCCGTTGCCCCGCTCCTTCCATGGGAAGATATTCAATTATGTATATTGACCGAGCTGGAGTGTCGTGAAGGGCTTTATTCGTCGGAGCAGTTTCGGCAGATTCTTCTGGCTCTTCAGGAGCTTCTGGACGAAGCCGGACAGTCTGCCTCGGAAGGGAACGCAGATGCCGTAATCTCCCGGCTTCAAAGTCTTGTTTTTGCCTTGCGGCTCCTGCCGGAAACGGAATATACGGATCCTCTTCTGGAACAGGCTAATTTCGACCATGCCTGCTTGCGGCACATCAGGGAGAATACCGTTATTGTGCTGGGGGATTCCCATGTGAACTTTTTCAGCGGCAATGAAGAGTTGTCTTTTATTCCTATAGGCAATGGCATCAATACCTGTAAAGGCGATGCTCCCTACCCCTTTACTCCTCTGCACATCGGTCCCTGTCTTGCCTATAACTGTAACCGGTTCCAAACCACCGGTTCCTTTCGGGAAAAGGCGGAGTATCTCTGTCGGGATTTTATAAAACCGGGCGCCCGGATTCTGTGTTGTCTGGGTGAAATCGACATTCGCGTCCACGTGTGGAAACAGGCCGGTCTGCAGCAGAAACCTTACCGGGATATAGTGGACGAAATATTGGCACAATATGTTTCCTTCCTTCTCCGGCTTCGGGAACAGGGATATCAGGTATCCTGCTGGGGACCTATCGCCTCCCAGAAGGAGAACTGCCCTCCGGATCCCAAGTTTCCCCGCAACGGTACGGAAGTCCAGCGTAATATGGCCGCCGCATACTTTAACCGACAGCTGTCGCAATTGTGCGGTGAACAAGGCATTCCGTTTTTATCCGTTTTTGAACAAATGATTACGGAGGATTACCTCACTTTGGACGAATATCTCTCTTCGGATCACTGCCATTTAGGTCAACGCGCACTTACTCTGGCTCTTCCGGAATGGCAGAAGTTAGGGATTGGGGAGGTCTGCCAATGAAATTGCTCATTTACCATAAAAACGACTATCTGTTCCACGACCTCTGCGATATCCTCACCGGAGAACATGCCGATTACTCGGTGATTCCTTTTACTTTCGAGGATAAATACGAGGATCCTGTCTTCTGGAAACGGGCTATGCAAACTATTTCCTTTTCCCGATATGATGCCTTGATCAGCGTCAATTATTATCCCATTTTGGCAAGGCTTTGTCATAAAAACGGACTGAAATATATTGCATGGTGTTATGACTGCCCTCTAAATGTTGTTTCCATAGAAGATACTCTGGCCTATGAAACCAATTATGTCTTTTTATTTGACAGACAGCAGTATCTGGGATATTGCCGCAAGGGCTTCCGGACGGTATATCATATGCCTCTGGGCATTAACAGCCGCCGCATCGCTTCTCTGGACTGGTCCTCCGAAGCTGCCCGAAAATATTCCTGTGAGATAAGCTTTGTAGGAAATCTCTATCCCTCCAAGCTTACGGAGATATTATCTCCCATGAGTTCCTATACGCAGGGATACCTTCACGCTCTTATGGATGCACAATCAAAAATATATGGCTGTTACCTGCTGGATGAATTGCTGACGGAAGACTTATTGGCACAGATTAACAAAGAATATAAGGAGAAAGCTCCCTCCACTACCTTTGTGTTGTCCAAGGAAGCCTTGAACTTTGCCATGGCCAGCGAAATAACCCGTAAGGATCGGATTATCTTGTTAAATTTGTTGGGGAAAAGGCACCATACAAAATTTTACTCCTACGCGTCCTCCGACCTGATTAAAAATGCCATATACTGCGGTTCTCTGAATTATGCCGCCGAAATGCCCTACGCCTTTCATTACTCTAAAATCAATTTGAATCCGTCTCTGCGGATCATTCAAACCGGTATCCCCCTGCGGGCATTCGATGTAATGGGTACGGGAGGATTTCTGTTATCCAACTGGCAGGAGGAGCTGGCCGAATTCTATACGGACGGAGAAGATCTGGCTCTCTATGACAGTCTTCCTGATGCCGTGGAAAAGGCCGCCTTTTATCTGGCACATGAGGAGGTTCGGGAGCGCATCGCACAGGCAGGAAGAGAAAAAACGCTCTCGGAGCACGACCTTCGGGACATCCTCAGAGCAATACTGGAAACGGCAGGCATCAATTAACATATACTTATATGGAGGAAAGGAAAGAAATGGCTCAACAGGATAAATTGCCCCATACGAAAATATTGTATATGGATTGGAACTGCTATGGCGGACAGGATATGAAACTTGCCTTGCAGCGCTGCGGCGCTGTGCTGTCCTATTATCCCTTTTCTCCCAGAACAGACCGCAATGACGCCGTCTTTGAGGAGGACTTCGGCAATGCTATCCGTTCCGTTTCACCGCAATTTGTTTTTTCTTTTAATTATTTTCCCATTATTTCCAAGGTCTGTAATGCTTTGGAAGTGACATATGTGTCATGGGTGTACGATAATCCCTTGGTTTCTCTATATTCTTATACCCTTGCCAATCCTTGGAACAGAGTGTTTCTCTTTGACAAACAAGAGTATTTGTTCTTCCGCAATAACGGCATTCCCACCGTCCGTTATCTGCCATTGGCCGCCGCGCCTGCCAGATTGGGCTCCGATGCCTCATCTCCCGCTATTCTACAAAAATATCAGGCCGACATTTCCTTTGTAGGTTCTTTATATACAGAACCAAAGCACCGATTGTACAGCCGCCTTCAGAATCTTCCCGACTTTACCAAGGGATATCTGGATGCCGTTATGCAGGTTCAGGGGCATGTATACGGCATTTCCATTGTGGAAGAATTATTAAATGAAGACATCCTTTCCGATTTGCGCAAAGCTTGTCCCTGTCCGCCCAACAGTGACGGAGTTGAAACGGAAAGTTATCTGTACAGCAATTATTTTCTGCTGCGCCAAATTACGGCTATGGAGCGCACTGAGCTGATCCAAAAAATTTCCTCTAAGTATCCTCTGCAGCTATACACAAAAGATAATACTTATCGCTGTCCCGGCTGTAATAACCACGGACCTATCGATTATTATTCGGAGGCTCCTTATGTATTCCGCCACAGCAGAATTAACCTGAATATCTCCTTGCGCAGCATAAAAAGCGGCATTCCTCTGCGGGCTTTTGACATCATGGGAAGTCAGGGTTTTCTTCTGAGCAATTTTCAGGAAGACTTTCTGGAGTATTTTACGCCTGACGAGGATTTTGTATATTATACGGACAGGGAAGATTTGATGAAGCAAGTTGAATATTACTTGTCACACGAAAAAGAAAGACTTGAAATCTGCCGAAACGGTTATGAGAAAATTCTGCTTTCCCACACTTATGAAAACAGAATCCCCATACTGTTCGGCGATCTGTAATAGAGAAGGGAGAACGATTATGGCCCAATTTTCAAAAGAATATTTTCTGAGGGAAACACGGGACGGTTTTTATATCGAACCCATGGTAAAATGCTGCTGGGCAGCAGAAATTGAAGTTTTAGAGGTTTTTGCTGAAATATGCGATAAATATAATCTTGTCTTCTTTGCGGACTATGGCACTCTTCTAGGCGCAGTGCGTCATCAAGGTTTTATTCCTTGGGATGACGACATGGATATCTGCATGTTTCGGGAAGACTATGAGCATTTTCTCCGGATAGCTCCGGATGTGCTTCCCAAAGACTGGTGTGTACATAGCATTTATGAAAACAATTTTCATGATCAACTGCATGCCACAATAAATAACACAAATAAAATCGATTATTCTCCGGAGCATTTAAAACGTTTTCACGGCTGCCCGTATTCCGTGGGGCTGGATATCTACCCGCTGGACACTCTGGCGCCTTCTCCCGAAGAGGATCAAACGGTATGCGAGCTTATAAAAGTGCTGTCACATACCGCTCAGATCTATGAGAGCAATCCCTCCGAAGCCGAAGAACTGCTTCCCGATCTGGAGAATATGTGCAACGTCACCTTTGACCGATCACGTAATATTAAAAATCAGCTGATGCGGCTGGCCAATCAAGTAGCTCAGATTTATAATAGTACCGCCGGAGCGGATTGCATTGTTTCAAATTATGAAGGCCATATTAGAAGAAACCGTAAACTGCATCTTCAGCCTGCATGGTTCCGCGAACGCATTGAGCTTCCCTTCGAGACTGTCACCGTTCCGGCTCCGAAGGAGTATGACCTTATCCTGCGGCAATATTATGGTGATTATATGACCCCTGTTCAGGGTACACAGTCCCACGATTATCCTTTTTATAAAAAGCAGGAAAAAATATTGGCAGAATGCTGGGCAAAGATGAAACAAGAAGGCTCACTATAACAAACGCGAACGCTGAAAAATTTAAAGCATAATACAACATGTAATGCAATTTTCTATCCAGTTAGCAAATAGAAAAAAAGGGAACCGATAAATATCGGTTCCCTTAATAAATGCTATTTTGATACCATGATTACTGCAGTAAGGAAAGTACGCCCTGATTAGCCTGATTGGACTGAGCCAGCATTGCCTGACCTGCCTGTGCCAAAATGTTATTATTTGCATACTTAACCATCTCGGTTGCCATATCGGTATCACGGATACGGCTCTCTGCTGCGGTGGTGTTCTCTACAACGTTATCCAAGTTGTTGATGGTGTGCTCCAGTCTGTTCTGGATTGCACCAAGGTCTGCACGCTGGTTGTTCAGAGCCTTGATTGCTCCCTTTACGGAATCAATTGTTCCCTTTGCACCGGCAACGGTTGAAACCTTAACAGCGTTTACAGACAAACCGGTAGAGTTCATCTTAGCGATGGTTACACTAATCTGGTTAGCAGCGCTGCTCTCGGCGCCTACCTGAAGACCTACAGCGGAAAAAGTACCGTCTAACAGCATCTTCTCATTGAAGGTTGTGGTGGATGCTACACGGTCAATCTCGGAAATCAGGTTGTTCACTTCCTTCTGGATGTAGTCCTGATCCTCGGACTGGTTCGTGCCGTTTGCCGCCTTAACTGCCAGCTCGTTCATTCTCTGAAGCATATCATGTACTTCGTTCAAAGCGCCTTCAGCCGTCTGTACGCAGGATACGCCGTCCTGTGCATTTGCGGATGCCTGTGTAAGGCCTCTCACCTGACGTCTCATCTTC
>CAJUTJ010000030.1 GCA_910589655.1 uncultured Acetatifactor sp.
ACGCCACAAGGGAGGCGAAGCGGGATTCCGCAAAACTCTTGGATAAGGTTGTGGGAATGAATTAAAACTGAATAAGAAAAACTTTCCCTTGTAACCTACCCATAAGGGCAAAAACAAGGGAAAAGGATACATATTTTGAGGTTGGCATAGCGCAAAGCCTTGAAAACTGGGGAAACTTATGGAAAAAGCTTACAAACCGGAATTTTATAGATTATATGATTCTTTACTTACCGGATGCAATTCTAATTCCCAATCCTCGAATGGCTTGTCAAGTCTATAATCAGAATCAAAATATATTCGGATATATTCTGCGGCCCTTCTTTCACAATATTTATAATTCAATATATTTCCCTCATTATCTAAGGAAACGCTGATTAAATCATCGTTTCCTTAACTTTATCTCTTTAAAACGCACAATCTAAAACACAAACACCGCCGCCCCATAAGGAGGCAGGTCGAAGGAAATGGAATAATCGTGGAAGTGGCAAGGTTCCTTCACAGCCGCAATCTCTGCCGGAATTTCATTGCCCCAGCCGCCGAATTTCTCGTCGTCACTGTTCAACAGAAGTTTATACTTTTTCTTTTTGGGAACGCCCACCGTGTAGCCCTCCCGTTTGACGGGAGTCATATTCAGCACAAACAGGAGATTATTCTTGTCCGTGGAAGACTTTCTCACAAAAGAATACACACTGTTCTCCGCGTCATCGGCGTTCATCCACTCAAATCCTGCCCAGCTGTCATCCAACTCGTGGAAAGCGGGGTATTTACCGTATAATTTCAGCAGCTCGCCCACATAGGCCTGCATCCCCTTATTATTTTCCTCTTCCAGCAGATACCAATCCAACTCTCTGGCCTCGCTCCACTCACGCTCCTGTCCGAACTCCTGCCCCATAAACAGAAGCTTCTTGCCGGAGTGTCCAAAATAATAAGTATAACCTACCCTCAAATTTGCATATTTATCCACCGCATAACCGGGCATCTTATTTACCATTGAGCACTTTAAATGCACTACCTCGTCATGGGACAGGGGCAGGATATATTTCTCGCTCTCGTTATAACTCATGGCAAAGGTCATGGCGTAATGATTGCCTTTCCGGAAAATAGGATCCAGCTTCATGTATTCACAGAAATCGTGCATCCAGCCCATATTCCACTTAAAAGCAAAGCCAAGGCCTTCCCCGCCGATATCACCGGTCACATTGGGCCATGCAGTGGACTCCTCCGCCACTGTCAGGAAGCCGGGATAACTGCCTCTGACAACGGAATTCATATGTTTAAAGAACTCGATGGCATCCAGATTTTCATGACCGCCGTATTTGTTCGGCACCCACTGCCCGTCCTGTTTACCGTAATCCAGATACAGCATGGATGCCACGGCATCCACGCGGATTCCGTCAACATGGAACTCCCTCAGCCAAAACAGCACATTGGCAATAAGGAAATTTTTCACTTCCGGCTTCCCGTAATTAAATATTTTGGTTCCCCAGTCAGGGTGTTCACCCAGACGAGGATCGGGATGCTCAAAAATGCATTGCCCGTCAAATTCCCCAAGTCCATGGGCATCCGTGGCAAAATGGGCAGGCACCCAGTCCAGAATCACACCGATTCCTGCCCGGTGCAGTTTATTTATCAAATACATAAAGTCTTTCGGTGTTCCGTAGCGGGATGTAGGAGCATAATAGCCTGTCACCTGATATCCCCATGAGCCGTCAAAGGGATGTTCGGCAATTCCCATCAGCTCCACATGGGTAAACTTCATTTCTTTTAAATAATCCACAAGCCTGTCGGCAAACTGACAATAATTATAAAATCCGTCCTCCGTACCGTCGGGATGTTTCATAAAAGACCCCACATGACACTCATAAATTGCCATGGGCTCCCTGTTCCAATTCTTCTTGTCACGCTGTGACATCCACTTTTCATCCTGCCAGTCATAACCGCTTAAATCCGTTATAATGGACGCCGTTCCGGGCCGAAGCTCGGCATAATTTGCAAAGGGATCGGCTTTATACAGTTTTCTGCCGTCCTGTGCGGTTATCAGGAACTTATACATTGTCCCCTCACCCACATTGGGTATGAACAGCCCCCAAATACCCACCGGTCCCAGCTTCTCCATTGCATGGGACGTCTCATTCCAGCCGTTAAAGCTTCCTATCACATGCACCTGAGCCGCATTAGGCGCCCAGACACCGAAGAAAACACCTGACTTCCCCTTTTCCACAGAGAAATGCGCTCCCAGTTTCTTGTAGATATCATAGTGTGTGCCTTGCGAAAACAAATACTGGTCGGCTTCCGAAATAAATACCTTCTGTGCCTCTTTTTCCATAAAACTATCCCTCCATATTCTCCTGAAAAACTATTTTGCAAAATCCTTCTCGCTTAAAATAATCATATCCTCCTCGTCATATCTCTTTGCAAGCAATATGTCAAAGAAATGTTTCAGGTTCTTTTTATTCGCATGTTTGATCGCATCATCCACTAATTTCTTAACCTCCAAAACCGTCACCGCATGATCAATGGTCTGCATCTCATCGATTCTGGTATGAAGCGCCAAAATCCCCATATCGTCAATAGAATATTCCTTTTCTCTCGCATACTTCCTTCCGAATGCCACCAGAGTGCCGTTGCTGAGCGCTTCCACATCCACTCTTGCCGTAAAGCAGGCGGCCAGCTTCGGATACTTTTCCAAAAATTTATTCATCGCTTTCTTGGAATCTTCCAGTACAATTATAATGCCAAAGGAATCCTGCTGCAGCGCCTTATACAGCCTCTTTGCAGTCTCCTCCTCCATAAAAGATGCCTTCTGGATAATCAGCGCACCGCTTGCAAGCTGATTCAAGGTGGATTCCACATTATTTTTATTCAATGACTGACCGGAAATCTTTGCCACCTTACCTGCAAAATTACTGTCCGTCATCTGTACTTCACGGATCATGTTTTTGGCAAGAGTTACCGTATCCATGCCTTCCTCACCGGTAATAATAATATTTCCGGTGTATGCCGCCATGCTGATGTTGTCAACGGCCTGAATAATCTGCTCTTTGGAAGTACGGCTCTGTATGTAAGAAGCGTACAGTTCTCTCTCCTCTCTGGTAAGATTGCGCAATTTGCCTTTCTCGCGCTCGACGGGAGAATGTTCCTTCCGCTCCTTCGGAGACTTCTCGACCGTGTTGCCGTTCTGCTTCTGTCCGGCTGCTTTTCTGGTTTGTCCTGCCGGCTTTTCCCGTCTATCCGACTCTTTCGGTTCCGTTATTGTCTGTTCCGACTCTGCTTTTTCCTCAAGCCCATCCGCATTTCGCTCTTCCTCAGACTTCTCCGGTTCTTGTAATTCGGAAGCCTGTTCCGGCTCCTTGGGTGCTTCTGCAAAGTTATAATCGGATTCTTCTCCGAAACCGGCCGACGGTTCTTCCGAAAAACGATTCGTCAGTTCCGCTTCTTCTTCAAAGTCTTCGGAAAATTCTGCTTCGGCTTCTTCCTCAAAGCCTTCCGAAAGTTCCCCTTCCGCCTCTTCCTCAAAGCCCTCCGAAAGTTCCCCTTCCGCTTCTTCCTCAAAGCCTTCCGAAAGTTCCCCTTCCGCCTCTTCCTCAAAGCCTTCCGAGAGTTCCCCTTCCGCTTCTTCCTCAAAAGTATCGGCATATCCTGCTTCCTGCCGCTCTTCTTCAAACTCGTAAGTCTCCTCCGCCCCGAAATTATCCGGCGGTTCCGGCTCTTCTCCGAAGGTTTTCTCCGCCCCGTACCGGAATGTCTGTTCCGGCTCCTCCGAAAAATACTCCTCCTGCTCCATTGCGTAATATTCCGACGGTTCCGTTTCCTCCGGCACTGTACCAAATTCTTTTTCCGCTTCCGCAAGCTCTTCTTCTATTCCATCTCCGGATTCACTATCCCAGTCTTCATTATCTGCGGCAAAATCTTCTTCAGGCTCCTCCGGCAGGCTTTCCGCAACAGGCTTCCCTGTTCCGGAACCGTTGTCTACGGCAGTCCTGCTGTCCGCTGCTCTCGCTCCGGAAGCATTATCTCCGGATGCCTGTGCTCCTCCATTATTTCCTTCCAGCTTCTCCAGCAAACCATCTCTTATCGATGCCTCAAAAGCGGTAAACATTTCTCCCGTATGCTGGAGCACATGCTGACGCACTTCCTCTTTGCGCCTCTCCGCATTTTCCTGCTTTATGCGCTCCCATTCCTTGAGGATGTCGTCCAAATTCATTTGTCCGGTAATCTGTTTTTCTATTTGCTCCCTTTCAGGCACCACTAGGCTGATTTGTCCGTCGGACTCCTGAAGCAGGACTCCCGCAATCTCTTTGGGTGGCTGTGCCGTCAAGGCTTGTTCCTCCGCCTCGGATTCCTGCTTAAGCTGCATCATTACCGTCTCCGCAGTTATGTCCGTTTCCGGAAGAGACGCTGCCGCTTCCGCTCCGGCGTCTTTTTTTACGAAAACATCTTTCACAGGCTCTTCCACAAATACCTCTTCGACGGTTTCCCTTTCGAAATCAGCTCCGGATACAGGCTGCTTGACAGAGCCAATCTCCGGAACAATTACTTTTGCCGATCTTTCTCCCATTGCTTCCTGTTCCGCAAGGAGATTGCCGATTTCTGCCGTTTCACCGAAGAAAACCTCGGATTCTTCTATTACCTCCGTCTCCGGACCCAGATCATTTTCGTCCACCTCGTCTATTTCAGGCAAATCCAAGGATTCCGTTTCGGAATCTATCATGGGCGCCACAATAGACTGGGTTATTTCTTCCCCCTTCGACGCTTTCTGGTCTTCCTCAAGTACCTCCTTTAATCCCGCCGCAATCTCTGCCTGAAGATTAATGGTATTGTACTGCCCCATGTCTAACGTTTTTACTTGAATATCCAGCTCTTCGGGCTGTTGGGGAATCTCTTCCGCCGTACTCCCGCTGAAGGACTGATTTAAGGTATTTTCCTGTTCTAAAAACAATTCCTGCTCCATGAGAGTCTCTTGTCCCATGGAATGCGGAAGTCCTTGATTTTCGTCAATAGAGCCGTAAATCTTGGTTTTCCCCCCAAACTCATATACGGGTGTCTCCGGCTCAAAATAAAACTCTTCTTGAGTCTCCGGCTCCTGCTGAGTGCCATAATAAGACTGTTGAAGACTCGAATCCTGAGCGGAACCGTAATAAGGCTGCTCCGGAAGGTTCGGCTCCTGCCGGGAGCCATAATAAGGCTGCTCCGGAAGACCCGGCTCCTGCCGGGAGCCATAATAAGGCTGCTCCGGAAGACCCGGCTCCTGCTGGGAGCCATAATAAGGCTGTTCCGGAAGACCCGGCTCCTGCTGGGAGCCATAATAAGGCTGCTCCGGAAGGCCCGGCTCCTGCTGGGAGCCATAATAAAGCTGCTCCGGAAGATCCGGCTCCTGCTGGGAGCCATAATAAAGCTGCTCCGGAAGACCCGGCTCCTGCTGAGAGCCATAATAAAGCTGCTCCGGAAGGCCCGGCTCCTGCTGGGAGCCATAATAAGGCTGCTCCGGAAGGCCCGGCTCCTGCTGGGAGCCATAATAAAGCTGCTCCGGAAGACCCGGCTCCTGCCGGGAGCCATAATAAGGCTGCTCCCCATAGCCCGACTCCTGCTGGGAGCCATAATAAGACTGCCCTGATTGCCCTTGCTCCTGCTGGGACGCGTAGTAGGGTTCCTTTTCGGAAGCTCCCCCTTGCTGAACTTCATAATTAGTCTGTCCGTATCCTTCAAAACGATGGTCATATTTCTCCTGCTGGGAGGGTGACAACGGCTGATGCAGCATTTTCAACTCCATTGCCTTGATCACATATTTTCCCTCACCAAACCATAAAATAAGCTCGTCGCATTCCTCCACGCAGCGGGTGGCAAGCCCCACTCTATGATAGAGATAAGCAAGCTCATATGCCCATTTCTCCCGGTAATCTCTCTTTTTTAATTCTTCCAATACTCCGATACGTTCCTCCAGACTTACGTCCTGAGCCTCGTAAAGCTTGTACTGCAAAATATAGCGCCCCGGGTCTTTGGGAGCTACCTGGACAAATTCTTTATAATAATTTACCGCCGGAACAAAATCCTCCATTTTAATAGAAAGTTCACAGAGGGAATAACAGATTGTCCTGCCGCCGGGTCTTCTCTCATAAGCTAAAAGGAGCATATTCCTCGCATCCTCATAGCGCCTGTTTATTTTATACAAATCACTGATTGTACAGAGCATCATCACGCTTTTCACTCTGCGCCAATCAATAGTATCCGCAATATCTACCGCCTGAGCATACTCCCCCCGGGCAATCAAATCTTTGATTTCATCCGCTCTTATCTTGTATTCATACTTATCCAAGGTACTTCGCTCCCTATCTGAATCTATTGTAGTGGCTTTATATTTATAATACGTAAAATCGTGACCGGAAACCATTATCCTATGTATGGCTATAATATCCCACTATTTCGATTCTATAAGTTTACCATAGTCCCTATGCATATGTCAAAAAATAATCTTTAATTTTCTGTAAAAAAATACAAGATATAGTAGCTATACCTTGTACCCTTTTACTAAATATCAATATATTCCTAATTATTGCAGCACTAATAAAGATATAACCTCTTTACCTGTCCAAATCTATCCTTTATACTGAATGAATATTCTTTCCCAAACAAATCAAGATTCCGGAAGTTTTGAAACCGGTGTTTCTTAAGGACAAAAATCCATTAGTTTGTTTGATTACCACAATCTTTGATACAACTCTACAGGTCAATCTGTGCTTTTACGTTTTTTGTTCAGACGAAGCAAGGCGTATAAACTGAGGGAATGATTTTTCAAACCTTTCTTTAAGTCATATACCAATTTGCTTGATTTTCATATAAACATTGATATGTTTTACTGGTTTTCATCAATTCATCATGGGAGCCAATTCCATCCATCGTATGATTTTTATCTAAGACAATAATTTTATCCATTAACTTACATATTCCCAATCTATGAGTTATTATAATAACTGTTTTATCATTTAATTCCCTTAAAAGTTTTATTATAGCATCTTGTTCATAAATAGGATCCAAACTTGCTGTAGGTTCATCCAACAAATACAAATCTGCATTTTTATGCAAGCATCGGGCTAATGCTATTCTTTGCCATTGACCGCCTGATAATTCCGTTCCTCCATACTCCTTGCCCAAAAAGACATCTTCCACCTGCAATCCATCTATATTTACATTGTTACCGTTTTCAAAACCTATGTTTTCTGCCACAGTCATGCAATATTTCCCAAATTCATGCTGCATGACAGAAATATTTCCGTAATCATATTCCGTTTTAGAATTCAAACAGCATCCGTCGTATGATATTTTCCCCTCTTTTATAGGATAAAGACCTAATAAGCATTTGATAAGAGTAGATTTTCCCGCACCGTTTTCGCCCACCAGTGCTACCTTTTCGCCCTTCAGAATTTGAAAACTAATTCCCTCCAGAACGTTCGTATCTTCGTCATAACCAAATGTTACATTTTCTGCTTTTATGCTATCCTTTACCGCCAATTTTGTTACGCCTTGGGCTTCTTTCCCATTTATAACATCATAATAACCCCTAATATACAATATGCTTTTTTTTAATTTGTTTCTCTGCTCCCCTATCTGTGAAAAATATCGCTGCAAAGCCGGTAATAAAGATACTGCTCCCGCTAATGCCCCTATTAACAGCTCTCCTCTTATACATTGAACTGCAAGGATAATCAAGCATAAAATAAGCCCGCTTGTTTTGATCAGATTTGCCTTAAAAAGACTGTTTATTGCCCTTTTTTTAATTTCCCATTCTCTATGAAATAAATGGAAACGCTTTTCTTTCCATATATTTACCAACCGATCTCCAGTCTGAAAAATTCTTATTTCCTTAGCTGCTTCTTTACTGAAAAAAATCTTCCATAAGTCATTCTGCTCTCTTTCAAGCGTTACATTATTTTCTTTTTCTGTCTTTTCTTCTTCCATTGATTTTTTTCTAATCATTATTTCCGGTATAAAGAAACAAAACAAGGTAAACGGAACTAAAAGATTCCATTTCCCCACAACCAGAAAGGAACTAAATATTGCTATAAGGGTTCCTATGTAACGTATGCTCTGCATGAAGCAATCCGAAATATTCTCATTTTCCACACATTCCCTTGCTCTGTATATTGTATCCAATTTTTCTTTTTTTTCCAGATCATAATAATTTATATGAACCATAGCGCTTGCCAACCTACGGTTCATTTCATCGGATACTTTTTCAAATATGAACGTGTTCATTGCCATGGCGTAGCCAAAACTGGATAACTGAAGCACAACAAAAAATCCTACATACAATATAATATAGCGAAATAACATTGATTCTTTTAATATAACTGCATTCGTTATTCTTTCCAGCAATAATCCGGTAAGGCTCCCCGAAATGGAATATAGCGCAAAATAAGCCAGCACATATATACTTGCCAACGGAACCACGCTAACTACAGCTCTTATTCCAAACCATAATATCTTAGCATCTCCTTGTCTATGTGCTTCTTTCATCCGGTTAATATCCTTTCGATATTCTACTGATACCATTCACTTTGCCGTTTATACAGCATACTATAGTAATTACTTTGACTCAAAAGATCACTGTGCTTACCAATACCGTTTACTTCCCCGTCTTTTATCACAATAATTACATCCGCATATTTAGCCAAGGCCATTCTATGCGTTATTATGATAGTTCCCCGTGACTGCATTATACCCATAAAGCTATGATATAGATTTGACTCGCTGACCGGATCCATGGAAGCTGTTGGCTCATCTAATATAAGCACTTTTGCTTTTGATATTAAAACTCGTGCCAGCGCAATCTTCTGCCACTGTCCATCCGAAAGCTCTAATGAGTGTTCTCCGTATTTCCCAATCTTGTCATCTAGTCTGGCAACCAAATCAACCAGCCCGACTGTCTTTAAGACCTCCGCATATTTCTCTTCATTCTCACTTTTATCAAGACACAAGGAAAGATTTTCTCTTAAAGATAAAGGATAGCGATAAAAGTCTTGAAACGCAACCGCAAACAATTCCTTTTTTTCTTTTGCCGACAACTCAGAAATTTTTTTGTTTTCAATAAAAATATTGCCTCTTTGAGGAGTATGCAAACCTAATATCAGTTTTATTAATGTCGATTTTCCTGCGCCGTTTTCACCCACCAGCGCAACGTTGCATCCCAAGGGAATTCTTATATTTAAATTGTTAAATACAATCTTTTCACCATATGAAAATGACACATTCTCAAATATGATTTCACTGCTCATCTATGCCCTCTATTCTTTTTAGGTTTTCATAGTATGCTATTTTTTGCAGTTCCTCTCCGCAGCCCACATACTCTTCCGAAAACAGACCCGATAAACCACTAATCATATCAATCATTTTAATACTCGCCAAAAACACTCCAACCGGAACTATGCTATTATAAACTTTCCATCCTACCATACCTAATGCCCATATTGCCCATAAACTAAGAAACAGACATGAATATCCATAATATTTCTGTGTGCAAAAGCTTATCTTCAACCTCTTTCGATAAACTCTTTTCATATATTGATCTATCTTGTTCATAAAAAAGGATTCTGTTTGCAATATTTTTATTTCATATAAATATTTCTTATCAAAAAAAAGATTAATATAATATTTTAACATCCTTTCTTCCGGTATCTTATCATTTTCCAACTCATCGCTGGTAACCATTATCTTATAATCAAAGAAAAAGATTGCGGCAATCAGGCAAATGCTTACACAAACTCCGATTCCAGATATGTAAATCAAATATACAAAAATAGCGGTCAATTGAATAAAGATCCTCATTAGATTCGAAAAAGAAAAAAAAGCTTTTATAAAATGTTGGTACGGCTTATCAGATACTTTCTCTATTACATCATACATATTTTCATTCTCATAACAATCATAGTCCAAGGAATTGACTGTCTCTGCGATCTCAGTTCCCAAATTTATGGAAATTGATTTTTCTAAACGAAAAGCCGTTTGAGCTTTAAGATTATCCAATAAGTTTTTTGCGAAAAAATAGCTGCATAACAATGCAAGCCCTATTCCTCCGGCAGAAAATATATCTTCATTTTTAGCAAATCCATCAACAATCATCTGCAGTATCAATAACTGTGAAGCAGAAACAATACTCAGCAAAATATCAACATTTAAATAGGCAATGGCTTCAACCTTAGCATATCTAAACATTATATGCAGCATATTAATACACTTTTTCATTGATTCTCTTCTCCGGTATAATATCTAATTTATGCATTAGGCACCCTTACCACTCCATATTTATTTTACAGCAAATTACTTAATTCCGCAAACTGCTCCAGAGTCAGCGTCTCACCTCGCACTGCAGGCGGTAATTTCATTTCTTCCAGAGCCCTTGCCACCTGTTCCTTTGACAACTGTAGCTCCGCCGCATTGCATAAGCCATTTATCAGCGTCTTTCTTCTCTGGTTAAAAGATGCCCTGATCAAGGCAAACATTTTCTTTTCGTCCTTCACCTCCACCGGAGAAGCCTCATGTTTTGTGAGGCGTATCACCGCGCTGCCCACATTGGGACGGGGAATAAAGCAGTTGGGGGGCACCTTTGCCACAATCTCAGGTTTCGCATAATACTGCACCGCCAGAGACAATGCACCGTAGTCCTTCGTTCCGGGCCCCACCTGTATTCTGTCCGCCACTTCCTTCTGCACCATAATCGTGATGCTCTTCAACGGCACATGGCTTTCCAATAATCCCATAATAATGGGCGTGGTTATGTAATAAGGAAGGCTGGCCACTACTTTTACAGGCTTTCCGCCGTTTTTTTCTTCCACGATTTTGTGAATATCCAGTTTCAGAATATCCTCATTTATAATCGTCACATTATCATAACCGGACAGCGTATCTTGCAAAATGGGAATCAGGTTCTTGTCGATTTCCACGGCCGCCACCGTGCCTGCGCTTTCCGCAAGATACTGTGTCATGGTGCCGATACCCGGACCAATCTCTAATACGTAATCCTCTTTCGTAACATCCGCCGCCGCGATAATCCGTTTCAGCACATTGGTATCAATCAGAAAATTCTGTCCAAATCTTTTCTGGAAATTAAAATTATATTTTTGCAATATTTTTATAGTATTTTGTGGTATCCCTAAATCAGCCATTCATTCCTTCCCGCTTTCCCCAATTCTCGCCGATTCAATCCGCTCCCGGAATGTGTTTGAAAATCATTCACCCCTTCGATTTCATAAAATCAAGAACCTCTGCCAAATCCTTGAAAATATGGTGGCTGAGGTGTCTCATTTCCTCGTCGGGCTGCAGCATATCCGGAACCATCAACGGGCACATTCCCGCAGCATAGGCGGAACGGATCCCGTTGGGAGAGTCCTCCACGGCATATGCCTCACAAGGCTCTATCCCCAGCGCCCGACACGCCAGCAGATAAATATCCGGCAAGGGTTTGGAATGTTCCACCATATCCCCTGTGACAACGGCTTGAAAATAATCCTTAATTCCCGACTGTCCTAAATGATGCATCACGGATGACCGCTTTGTAGAAGACGCCAGCCCCACGATCCATTTTTCTTCTTTCAGCCAATCCAATATCTCCCGCACCCCGGCCATCATAGGCAGTCCGTTTTTCTCAATGCTGTCCCAGAAGAAATCGGACGCTTTTTTCCGAAATCTGTCATAATCAAAGTCCTGTCCATATGCCTCCAGAACGATCTTCTTGCTGTCATTGGCATTTCGGCCAATACATTGGGGGAAAATTTTCTCCATATCCGGCAGCCCGTCCAAATCCGCCACGGCAATCCAGCTCTCCATACATACCCGCTCCGTGTCAAACAAGACTCCGTCCATATCAAATACTACCGCTCTCATATCCTTCCTCCTTTGCGCCGCTTTTCACTTTTCCAGCTATGCCGCTTCAACGGTATAAGCCGCCAAGCGGAACTATTCCGTATAACTGAACTCCTCCAAAAAGTGAATACAGTTATAGAGCACCAGCACATCCATTCCCTCTTCCGGCTCCATCTGCTTCATCAGGGCGGACAGCCTGCCGTTGTAATATCTTAAGTCAACTACATATATCCGCTGGTAATGAGGCGTCAGCAGGGGGATCATGCTATTGGCATAAGAATCCTTAATCACAAAGAGGGTTTTCCCGTTACGATAGCTGGTGTCAATCTGAATAAACGCATGGTTGTCGTCCAGAAAAAATCCGTATTGATTTTTTGTTTCCAAATAAGATTCTTCATAAAAAGTATCCGTCTCTCTTTGGAAATCATAGGTCACGGTAATCGGTCGCTTTTCCGTCGATGCAAAATATCGTATGGTGTCGCCTTTGCGGTCCAGATTTGTCTTGGAATGCAATGTCCCCAGAAAATCCTCAGAAGCTACGGCCATGGCATTGAGACGGTAAGCAAAGGGATCTTCCCCCCTGTTTTCCGCCCATGCAAGATAACCGTAATAGGCGCCCAGACTGGTCCAGTGATGGTCGGTGCGATAGTAGATTTCTTCCTCGGCATGAGCCCTCAGGCTTCCGTAGACATCTACATAATGGCTGTCCCCCACCTGTTCCGCAATCATCTCCAGCAGCTCTGCCTGATCATAATACGGAGCATTGGCAGGCATCTTATCCGTCAGAATATTGTCGGCGGTAGGCACCAGCATGACCGTGGCATCCCATTGTTCCACAAGCTTTTGAAGCAGCGCCGTCCGCTTTGCCACCAGAAGCTCGGAGTAGTCTTCCGGCAGATGCTGCTCTATGAGATAACCGTCGGATCCCAAATACACCCCGTTGATCTCCTTTTTCTGCAGCAAAATATCCATCCGGGTCTTTATCCCGATCCACTTATCCCTGCCCACGAACTGATCCGTCACATAAGTCTCATAGTCCTTTGCAAATTCCCCTGAAAAAATGCTCTCTCTGGAAGCCACAGGCCTGACGGCAAGCAATCGGTTCTCCGTCTCCGAGTAAAGCCTGTCACCGCGGAAGAAATCCGCAACGGTAAAAATTAGTATTATGGCAGCCACCACTGCCGTTGTAAAAAGAGCGTTTTTCTTTTCTCCCATTGCAACCTCTCTCCGCGACAATCCCTGACTGCCGTCCTTAAATACTTTGTCCCCGCACTTTGCGAATTTACCGCTTGTCTGCCTCCGACCCCCTGCATGCATTGCCATAAAGGGCATACGGGCAAGTCATTGGGAGCAAGCTTCCACAGACAAATTGTATCAACGTTTCCGCATGGTGAACCGTTTCTTAAAATCTGAAATACAAGAACGGGTTAAATGTGGCATCTACGATAACGGCGGTGCAAAGCAGCAGCAAGAGCGCAGGAACCACCTTTTCTCCCAGCCGGTACAGGGCTATGCCCCATCCGGTTTCAGACTTCTCCAGCCTGCCGATGATTCTGCCCGGAAGCGGCGTGGACGCAATCAATGCAATGGCAAACAGGATGAAATACTCCCCAAACAAATACAGCCCCTGACTGTCTATCAGATTACTTCCGAACCGAAACATTGCCCGCAAATATCCCCCGATTTCCACCGGAGTTTCCAGCGCGAACAAAACCCAGCCGAACAACACTGCCGCCGCATTATACAAGATTCCGATTCCCTTCGGCAGCCGGTTCAATACCTTCCCAAGAAACAGCTTCTCAATCATCAACAAAAAGGCAAACCACAATCCCCAGAAAAGGAAGTTCCAGCCCGCACCGTGCCAAATGCCGGTGAGCGTCCAGACGATCAATATGTTCAACAGCTGTCTGGGTACACCCTTGCGGTTTCCACCCAGCGGAATATAGACATACTCCCGGAACCAGCTTCCCAGAGAAATATGCCATCTACGCCAAAATTCCGTGATAGAGGAAGCAATATAGGGATAATTGAAGTTTTCCGGAAAATGAAAACCCATAATTTCCCCCAATCCGATGGCCATATCGGAATAGCCCGAGAAGTCAAAATAAATCTGGAATGCAAATGCAAATATGCCCATCCATGCGGTAAACGCACTGATGCTCCCGAATTCCATGGCAGTTATCATTGCCCAAAGTTCACCTATGGTATTTGCCAGCAATGCTTTTTTCGCAAGTCCGGCCACAAAACGTTTCACTCCGCGGCTGATTCCCACCATATCTATTTTTCTGTTATGCAGGTTTTCCTCCACGGAACTATATTTTACGATGGGACCGGCTATCAGCTGAGGGAACATTGTCACATATACACCAAAATCCAAAATGCTTTTCTGCATCTTGGCCTTGCCCCGGTATACATCTATGGTATAGGACATGGTCTGAAACGTATAGAAAGAGATCCCAATGGGCAGCGGAAGGTTCAGAAGCGGCAGCGAAGCGCCGGTAAGGTTAATTACCGTCTGAATCAGAAAATCCGCATACTTAAAAAAGCACAAAATAAACAGATTGATCACCACGGAAAGCACCAAAAAAAATTTAGCTTGCGCCCGCCCCCTGAATCTCCCGATCAGCCGTCCATTGACATAATCCACCACTGTGGAAAACAGCATCAATACTATATAAACCGGTTCACCCCATGCATAGAAAATCAGGCTCCCCAAAAAGAGAATAACATTCTTTCCTCTTCCGGGAACCAGAAAATAAATCAAAAAGAATATGGGCAAAAACCGGAACAAAAACATGACACTGCTAAAAACCATTTTTATACCCCGTAACTACTTCAAAAAGGGTCGCACCCTCTCTGCACATGCCAATCAAATTTCTTGACAATAGAATCCTGTAAATAGATCCCATTCATAAATATACTCCTGCACTTCTTGCCATGCCACCCGCGGCACAAACAATCAATGAATTGGTGCAAGGCCGGAAGAATCGCGCAAGCGATTCTTCGAGAAACTTCATTCCTTTCACACTTCCAGACATGCCGACGCAGTCGGCACAAACAATCAATGAATTGGTGCAAGGCCGGAAGAATCGCGCAAGCGATTCTTCGAGAAACTTCATTCCTTTCACACTTCCAGACATGCCGACGCAGTCGGCACAAAC
>CAJUTJ010000031.1 GCA_910589655.1 uncultured Acetatifactor sp.
GCAAAGCTATTCCCGTTTTTCCGGGGGCTTCCCGTTATTACAACTATTTTTTTGCTCATAAAATATGTCCTCCTAACTCTGTGAGATTGACTTTCTTTGCTTTTGATATTATAATCTTAGCAAGAATTGAACTAAAATCAAGTACGTACATATAAGCACGATACTTACAATAGAGTTATATACTTACCTAAAGGAGAGCGTAAAATGAGTGAACGCTGTATTTCAAATGAATGTCTTGAAACAACAGGTTTCAGCTACACCTTGTCATTAATCAATGGCAAATATAAAATGACTATTTTGTATACTTTAATGGAGTTCGGAGTTGTCCGTTTTAACGAAATGAAAAAATATATCAGTGAAATTTCGTATAAGACTTTAAGCTCCACTTTAAAAGAATTAGAAGCAGACCAATTAGTGCATAGAAAAGAATATCCACAAATCCCGCCAAAGGTAGAATATAGTTTAACAGAGCGTGGAAAATCTTTAATTCCTATTTTAGACGGAATGTGTGAATGGGGTGATAAAAACAGGTTATAAAATGGAATGAGAGAGATTCCGTAGTCGGCATTTGCACAAGTATATTATCTTGCTAAAAAGCGGCAGCTGTTACATAGGATAAGCCTATGTTTTATTTATGTCCGGTGCTGTTTCAAAGTCTCAACATAAATCTCTCTTAATTCCGACAGTTCTTTATCCTTGTTCAGTATATACCCAATATGCATCATCTCATCTTCCTCCAGAGAGATAGAAACGATAGAATCCCCTTACAGATATTCAGGGAAAATACCTTATCTTTATAGGCTTTTTTTCATCCAAATATGAAGGCAGCCTTCATCATCAATTCCTGTTTTATCCATTTCAATCGCCTCTCTCTTTTGCCGGAACGCCGGGGATGACCGCCTTGCCTTGTCAGGCTGTGGCTTATTGGGATATACATCTGTGGGCTTTATTTCCTGCTATGCTTTTATATCAAGTCTGCCCTGCAGCGCTCCCCTGCCCGGAAGGCGCAATACTTCTTTCGTAAGAGGTACAACACGCCCATTACTGACGGCATAATCCAATAGCTGCTGCATCGCTTTCAGATTCGGCCGGGACAGCAGTGTCCCACTCTTCCCATATGTCCTGTTCCCCAGCTCTGAAAGGACTTCCTCCGTATATGCCGTCTGCCCGTCCAGCCATTTCTCATAGGCTGTCGGTGCCGCTTTCTCCCTGCGCAGGATCTCCTCCCGCTCTTTACGGTAATTTTCCCAATACCGGCTGTGCCGGTTCCTGCTATCCTCCAGCCATTCCCTCTGACCCGGCCCGTATCCGTATTCCGTATCAATGTCATAAAGGCTGCCATTTTTATAGCCGATGGTAAGCCCGCGCCCATCTTCCTTATCCCATCCCTCTTTTACAAATACCTGATAATCTTTATATAAGGATTCCATAGGCAGGGCATCCATCTCCCCGGCTGCCCGCTTTTTATTATACTGCTCTGTTACTACATCCCATAGGTTCCGTCCATCCGGCGTATAGATCACCCCGTCCCTGTTTTCCAGTTCCCTCATATCCAGTCCCGTCATGTCATTTACAAAATGCCACATGACCGCCTTCTCCTGGTATGCCGTGTCATATAAATACTGTCTGGGCTGCTCAAACCCGTTATTCGCCGGATTACACCAGCGCAGATGCTCATACAGGTATCTTCCATTGTTTCCCCTGTTCAGGACTTCCTCTATCTGCCTTGCCAGAACCCCGTCCACACCGTCTGCATGGATTTTGTACTCATACGGGTCAACCCGCAGGCGCAAGTCTGCCCCTTCCGGTATGTCAATGCCGTTTTCTGCAAAAAGCCGGTTGATGGAATCATTCATGCCGCCCCGCACCTCATCATTCCATTCCTCATCGCTCATGATTCCGCCAAAGTTCTTCTGTATCACCGGGTCATAGCTGTTCACTGCCGCCGGAAGCCCGTTCAGGACACGCCTTTCGGATTCCGCACATATCTCACGCTCCCTCTGTGTCAGCCCCTTCACATAATAAGGGGATTTTGTGTTATAGTATTTATCCCATATATGTTTTGACGGATTATCATATTTTCTATTTTCTTCATTTACCTTTGCGTAATGCTCATCAATGGCCTTCGTATATTTTTCATATTTCGCAATGACAGACGGCATGGGAAATGTTGTTGCGCTGTCCTGCTGCGGCAGGCTGCCGCATTGGGATGCCCACTCCGCACAGGCCGGGACGTCCTGCTCCCTTTGACGCGTTTTCACTACACTGTCAGCCTTTACAGGTGCTTTTACTTCCCCCGCCCTGTGCCGGGATGCAGCCGTCTGATTATTATATAAGACGGAATATTTCCTTGCCGCACTGCTTCCGATTCCATTAACACTCATTCTTAAATATCCTCCATTCTTTTTCCGTTCTCCCCCCGCTCCCAAATTTCCCAATCTGTTGGAATGTCAGGGATGTCTGCCTTACCTTATCAGGCTGAGACATATTGGCAATTTACGTCCTATAACTGTTCCAGCTTCTCCAAAAACGCCTTGTAAAATTCCCCTTCTCACCCTTAAGCTGTTTATTAAGCCGCTGCACCATTATCTGCGATATGTGACTCATCATTTTGTTGCCCCGGATTCCCATGCCATTTGCATTTACTTCTTTCACCGCATCCACGCCGGACTGTCCTCACCACCTCGGATTTCCGTTTCTGCCGTCACTTAATTTATCGACAGATTTTCTGTTATTTGGGGATGCAGGGAACGAAAAGCATATAAAATGGATCGAAAGGGATAAATGCAGTGCGGAAAATTGAAATATAAAAAATGAAACGTGAAAATTTAAGACATAACAAAAAGGACTGCCGAAACAGTCCCTTTGCCATTTTATCATTTATCCATTTATTTTTTTACCGCTTTGCCAATATACAAACACGCCATCCATTCCCCCACAAGTATCCACTGGCGCTGCATACTGCCTCTGTCATAATTGACAGACTGCTGTAAGTTGCTCTCGAATCGAATCTCTAAGATTATGCGTAATGATAATTACACCCAACTGCGTTGTATTCAGCAAAATCAAGGTTACTCTTGATAAGCAAAATAACCTTATCTTTGAAGCAGAGCGACAGCGGAATACTCTTAAGATTGAATGAAGCGATTTAAAGGGAATTACAAGGCTTACCAAGAAAAAGGAACTTGAAAGCAGGATTGCCACCAAAAACGAGGAAATCCGAACTCTCAAAGCCGGATTATCGGGTATCGTCAGACAGCATGGATTTGCAACGATACAGGATTTCCACACAGCATTCTATACCGCACAGCGTGCCACAGATACATATCAGAAGGCATGTGCCAAGCGGGAAGATGCCTACGGAGAGACAACTACTCCAAAAGCAGAAACCATGCACGACAAGATACAAAGATATCAAGAAAAGGCTGGCAGACGGAACGCCAGCCTTTTCGAAGCAGGGGTAAAGGGCGAGATAATCGCCCCTACATACTTGCAGTCCCTTATTTTTTCCTAACCATAATACCAACAAAATTAGTAAATGGTTTAATCATGCTATCAAAATACTTTTTATCATTCAATGCATATTCATGTTTTGTATCAAACCATTCCTGCCAAGCCAAATCAAATAGTGACATTTCCCAAGTTCTGACTTCTTCAATATCTTCATGTTCTCCGATAATCCTTTTCCAGAATTCAGTGCTTTGAAACATATACGCTTCGTCCCCTGCCCATGCGGTGAGCAGCTCCTCGCTTTTTCCGTCATACTCACTTTTGATACCCGGAATTACAATAAGAGCAATTCCACCCTTCTTTATGTAAGGCAATATATGGTTGACAAAGAACCCTTCTTTTCCTGCAAAATAATGATACGAATCAATGCTGATCAAAGCATCAAACATTTCTTTATTGAAATGTAAATCTGCAGCATCTTTTCGCATAGGAATCAATTTATTCTCCATATTCCAACTTGTAAAACGTTTGCGATTCTCTTCTTCTGAAATCCATAAATCATTGGCATATACCGTTGCTCCGGTTTCATTTGCAATAAACAAACTGGTTATCCCAGTACCACAACCCAAATCCAAAACCAGATTGTCTGATGTATAATGCAATGGGTATTCTCCAAGTATTTCATCCAAAAGCCTTAAACAGTTTGGCCCCATCATAAAAGAACTCTTAAAATAATTTCTATATTTCTCACTTCTCATTGTGTTCCCTCCTAGTATAATAATGATATAGCCACAAGAGCTATAAAGTTAATAAGTTACAAGGTCATATCTGATGAATAACTGAAGGAGGGTTCCCCTTCCATCAGAAGTTATTGATATAATTTTTACCATGTCTGAGGTTTCCTTA
>CAJUTJ010000032.1 GCA_910589655.1 uncultured Acetatifactor sp.
CTTCGCAAGGATTTTGGCTTTGCGTTTGTTGACAACGCTCTGCGTTATGCCTAACCTTAAGCCGACTTCCCTCTCGGAAAGTTCTTCAAAGAAGATTGCTTGTATCAACGCCTGTTCACTGTCCGACAATAAGAGCATGGCTGTTTTCATCCTGTCCACCATCACCGCATGGACAACAGTTTCCGCAATGTCCACCGCTTCATCCACAACGAAGTCAAGCACATTTCCCTCGCTGTCCGTAAATCCTTCCAATGAGAGCAGCTTGTGGTTCGTGTCCAGTTTTTTCAGATAACGCCACCGCTCTTTATCTTTGTAGAAATCTGTGTACTGTTCCCGCGCGACTTCAAGCAGACAGCCCTGCACGGGGATAAACAGCTTGTCCATGTAACTTTGGTCGGCTTGCCTGCGGCGGCAGAAATCCGTATAGGACAGCTCCACATAGCTGTCATTCTTTTTGATATATACTTTTCTTGGTGCGTATTTCACCGTATTTTCCTCCAATCTGAATTTTTGAAAATGTAAAATCCAGATTGGAAAGGCGGCGAATGACAGCCAACAGAGGAAACAGCCATGCGGCACATTCTGATAAAAAAGGACATAAGAAAAACCGCACAGGCTGTCACACCTTTACGGCTTATGGAGATTTTATTTCTATTATGTAGATATTTGACTTCTACTTGCAGGGTGCAAAGTCCCTGTGCGTTAATAAAGATTTTTTTAACAGGCTATCCATCCATTTTCGGAATGATATGTATAAACAGGAAATGCTGCTTGCGGGCAAAAGAAATCCCTCCAAACTTCAAAAAGCGAAGTCGGAGGGTAATGAAAGCATTACAGAGCAATCCACCGAAACATCGTTTTTTTAATTCAGTGGACTTGCCCTGTCTTACTGTTACTGCCTATTGCATAAAGCTAATGCTTAACATTTATATAAATGCATCAGCCGCATAAAGGCTTTACTTTTCCTCTACGGAAAGCCATATTTCAAAATGGAAATTATCGTCATGAATTTCATCACTCGGATAGACCTCAATGCACATCCCGCCTGCTGGCTGATATTTGCTGGTCGGGAAAAATTCTGTATAAATCCTCCGATACAGGTCTTGGAACGCTTCTGGCATTTTCCCAGTACAAGGGAACACCGCCCAAGTATTTGCAGGCACTTTCTCAATCGTCAGCCCTGCCGCCACATCACCGCCCGAATAAGCCGCTCCGATTGCATAGTCGAAATCCCCCTCTATCGGATTGTCAAAGCATATTCCAACGATTGCCCCTCCGAAAATATTTTCTGGATTGGCGTATCTGCACAACGTGTCAATCGTTCCATCCTCTCCGCAAGCCGCCCATGTCGCATGGATATTCTTCTGGCTGATTTCCTGCCCTCCTCCGTATCTGGCTCGTTTGGCAATGACCTCAAAGCCTTCCCGTTTTTCAATTCTGTAATCCATTGTCGTTCCTCCTTCTAATATGATTTTTACGGAAACTCTGGAAAAAGACTTGAGTGTAAGTTTTTCGTTTTTTGCTTGGACAGGCGTAATCCCGTGGAACTTTGTGAATGCCCTGCTAAAGCTCTCTGGGCTGTTATATCCGTATTTTAAGGCAATATCTATCACCTTTTCATTTCCAGACGATAAATCCGTTCCTGCCAGCGACAATCGCCTGTTGCGGATATACTCGCCAATAGAATAGCCGCAGATAATATGGAAAACCCTCTGGAAATGGAAACTGGAAGAATATGCCTGTTTCGCAATTTCAGCATAGTCTATATCTTCCGTAATATGGTCTTCAATATAATCTATTGCCTTCTGTAACCCTTTCACCCATTCCATGTTTTTCCTCCTTCCGTAACCATAGTATAGTAAACTAACAACAGCTTTTCCTGATATTCTATGCTTTGCTTTGTTAAGTTTCAATTATCCCTGCTTACTTAAATTTTAAATCATGTAGCCTGTTATCGCTGATAAACTTCTTCTTTCTTGGGTCGCCCTCTGCACGGTAAATGGCTAAACTTTCCAAGTCAAATATGGAACTCCAAACTGTCTCAAAGTCTGGCTCATTGTCATATTGGCACATAAATCCATAATCGCCTTTCAAGAGCTGCTCAGTAGTCTCAATATAATCGTCCCTTATCTTCCCCGAAGAAAAGCTGTCTATGACAACCTTATACCGCTTGCGGGAATCATAATCATTCCCATTTGCATCGTCATAGTGCTTCATTTCATCAGAGATAAAGCTATTGACAGTACAAACGATCCTGTTTCCATGAAAGATTTCCGCTTCACGGACTTTTTTGAGGGTTGGCGTACATTCGATTACTACCATATTGCCGCTTTTATCGGCAAGTAAAATGTTACAGTTAGAAGCTATCGGCAGATTCATAAGTAACGAAACCGCCTGCTCTGTATCATTTGCCTTTTCAAGCAAATACCGTACAATAAAACATGAGTTAAACCCTGCCTTTATCTTTTTAAGTTCAGTCATTACAAACGTCATTGCCACGGCAAGCCCGTGTTCGTTCAGTCCCTCTTCCCCGTTGATGAAAGAGGATGTAGTGATTTGAAATCTGTTTCCATTCCTCGGTGCGTAAATTTCACTTTTACATCCATCACGCAGGTAGGGCGGCAGGTCATTATTTCTGCCATATACCAATCTGCCATTTTGGGAATAGGCAAAAGCCGTACAGCCCCGAACCTCAATAGGGAAGTTATCTTCCAGATTATACATACAGCATCCCATACACAGCATCCACGAAACAAAATGCAGATAGTCTGCTCCTATGGTGTCACTTACCCCTCTTATTTCCTCACACACTTCTGGAAAAATCTTTCTTAATATCTCCTCACTTTGTTTTCCATGTTCCAGTTGAAAATCATCTAACTGAAGCGGAAAAGAGATTTGGCATTTGTTAA
This sequence comes from uncultured Acetatifactor sp., assembly GCA_910589655.1. Classification (GTDB taxonomy): domain Bacteria; phylum Bacillota; class Clostridia; order Lachnospirales; family Lachnospiraceae; genus Acetatifactor. The sequence goes on from CAJUTJ010000032.1 coordinate 2,910, forward strand.
AAATTTTTCCACGCTTCACACCCATTTCATAATGGTTGCCTTTTAGTTTTAAATGATACATTTCCTATCTGTCCTCCTCTTTGATTGCAATCCATACTTTAGAATGTCCATGTGCCGGCGGGCTGTCACAAATCGGATACACTTCAATGTCTGGCAGTTCAGCATATTTATATCCAGAGAACGGCAGCCATTCCATATAAAACCGTCTGAATACACTTTGGACATCTTCTTTAAAACGTCCATCATTCTCAAATATAACCCAAGTTGCCGCAGGAATTTCATACTCGTACATATCCGCAGGGGCAGAAGTATTGGTAGCAACGCCGATATAATAATAGATTTCTTTTGGACTTTCATATACACTGATTCCTAAAATCCCATTTGGCTCTTGATTAGATAATTTGCATATTTCCGAAAATTGGTTTCCTTGCAATGTGGTTTTCCAAAAATCGGGAACTATCCTTAAATTTTTTTCCATATCATAGGTCAAAGGAATGCGGATTCCCACAATATGCAGGGGCTGTTTTTCCGCAATGTGATACACCATAGCACTTCCTCCTGTTATTTCGATTCTAAACTGAATTGACGGATATGCTTGCAGGATACACCCCATAGCTTTTGCGGCTGTTGGCGTAATTCCATGAACATTCTGAAAAGCCCGATTAAAAGAAGTCGGAGAGGAATAGCCATACTTCAAAGCAATATCTATTACTTTCTCGTCTGTCCGCTGCAATTCAAATGCTGCCTGTGTCATTTTTCGGCGGCGTATGTATTCTGCCAATGACACGCCCGAAACATAAGAAAAAATACGCTGAAAATAATATGGAGAACAACACGCAATGCGGGCGGCTTCGTCATATGATATTTCCTTGTCCAGATTATCTTCTATGTAATCAATGGCGGCTCCAAGCTTTTTCAACCATTCCATCTTCTTACCTCCTCGCAAACAAGAATATCTTAATCTGCTTTATATTTCCTCTCTTTTTCTGCTATCTTTTGTAAACTTGCATATAGTGTATCTGAATAAAAAATTCATTTCAATAACTTCCCGAAAAGAAAAACGACAGAGATTTCACCCTCTGCCGCCATGTTGCCTATGCGTATATGATTTCCTCATTCACAATCTCTCTTGCACAAGCCCTTACGTTATTTAAGTGTTGTACCCATTCTAAGGCGTTTTCTTCCTTTAAGCGTTCCGTTATGCCCTGTGCCTGTTTTATGCCCTCTATGAGCCGTTCAAAACGTTCCTGCGCCTGTCTGTCGATGTCTGCAAGATATATATTCAGCCTGCCACTTGTAAGAAGATTCGTGTGCGTAACTTTATGGTACTGCTTCAGATAGTCCAAATGCCGCCGCCCGAATAAGCCAATCGGCTGTTCTTTTTCGGGTGGTAATGCAAGCTGGGAATAAGGTAATCTCCCTGTCGTTCAAATTCACCGCCATTTTTTTCAAAGATTGTTTTCTCCATTGTGTGTACCTCCTCTGTCATAATTTATTTTGCCACCGCTGTTTTTCGTGGGCAGTCCCTCTTTTTGCATGGCTTCCGAACCATCTTCGTCTTGACTGTCTGCTCCCCTATGTAACCGCCGAAGCGGTAACAGATTTTGACGGTCTGCTGCATCCCGTCCCCTGTTTCCGTTCGGTCAGACACCTCAATCCGCTCCACTAAGAGGTTAAGGTTCTCGGCGGTCAGTTCCGTTATCCCC
>CAJUTJ010000033.1 GCA_910589655.1 uncultured Acetatifactor sp.
GTAATCTCTTCTGACAGGCTCATTGCGCCGGCAGGGGTATGGGAACCTTCCCCGATATCCAGTTTACCGGCCCTTACGGCTTTCATCCATGTATGGATGGTTCCTTCAGGGATTCCTAATTCTTTAGCAGCCTTAGCGCCTCCGATTTCTTTAGCCGGTTTTACTGCCTGCACTTTATATTCATAGTCATATTTACGTGCCGCTTTGAATACCTCCTTATTCTCTTGATTTTATTATGGAATCCTTGAGAATAAACTGTCAACTTTTTTATACCACACCAGTATTTCAAACTCTCTATTGGTAAGCACAACCTCAGTACCATGTATGACTACATTTTTTCTGCTAAGTTCAGCTTCATTCCTCCGATACTAAGATGTTTTTCCACTTGAAGCATATTACAGCCTTCAAAATGAGGACTTTCACCTAAAATTTGCAATATTCTCTGGCAGACTTCTTTTTCATCTTCTGAAAAGGATAATACTACTATTTTACTCATTATAATCACCTGTCTAAAAACAAACAGCTCTGTCCTAAATACTGATTTATTTTATCTATCAAAGAACTTCCCCTGCTGTACGACGGCTTTTTTCTTATACCGTCATGCGACAGAGTGCTATTATTCGGTTAAGAAAATTGTTATGCTATCATTCCGTCACTCACTGTAATAATTCGGCTGCTGCTCTTTGCAGCTTCCGGCGAATGAGTAACCATGATAATTGTCTGTCTGCTTTCCCGGTTGATCTCCTGTAATAAATTCATAATGTCTGCCCCGGTATGGCTGTCAAGGTTTCCTGTTGGTTCATCAGCAAACAGAATTTGCGGCTTACCAATCAAAGCGCGGGCTATTGCAACGCGCTGTTGCTGCCCGCCTGATAACTCGCGGGGCGTATGCTTTCTCCTGTTAGATAAACCGACAATTTCTAAAATATCCATCAGCGACTTTTTATAGTCACGCATTTTCTTTCCGTCTAACAAAAGCGGAAGCATGATATTTTCCTCTACATTTAAGTTGGGGATAAGGTTATAAAACTGAAAAACAAAACCTATATTCTGCCGCCTTATTCGGCTCATTTTTTCGTCACCCAGTTTAGATATATCTATGCCATTCATAAAGACAGCTCCGCTTGTCGGCGTATCAAGACCGCCAAGAATATAGAGCAGCGTACTTTTACCGGAACCAGACTGTCCCATGATAGAAACAAATTCTCCCTGTGAAACTTTCAAAGATATACTTTTCAATACCCTTGTTCTGGTATCGCCAAGCTGAAAGTCTTTTACGATGTTTCTTCCCTCAATAGCAACTTTTTCTGTTAATTCTCTCATTTGACAATGCCTCCTTATTCAAATTTAATTTCTTCTACCAGTTTCATGTTACGGCTCTTTATGATTGGCACAATAGAGCCAAGCAGCGTAATGAAAATTCCTAATCCACCTGCGGCAAAAAACGTCCATAAATCCAGTTCCGGCAGCATAGAGATTTTGGGTGCTGCCACAATGAAAATTGTTTGTATTTCCATATAGGAAACAAAAATAGCGATTACTGCACCGATAAGCCCGCAAGAAAAACCCTCTATCAACGTCATTTTTCTGTTTTGGCGATTGGATAGTCCAACGGATTTATACATGGCAATCGTGCGCCGTTTCTGCATATAGTTAATCAAAAGATTGTTGATAACGCCGACAGTTGCAAGCAACAGGATAAAATAGGTCATGGTGTGCATTGGTTCTAAAAATGCGCCAACAGTTGCAAGTGCGTCTGAATTAAATTCCTCTACGGTGCGGCTCCAATTTGATGTTTCCCCAAACAAAGCCCGTATCTGTACCATAATCGCGTCGGGATCTGCGGCTGTATACGCTAAAAAGTCATAGACTGCCGCCCCAAAGTCTGAAACGGCGCAGAAATCTGGTATAACAGCTTCTACGTTGGTTGCCCTTGATTTGAAACTGCCAACAATGATATAAGAGCCTCTCTCTGTCCCATTTGAGAGAATTATTTCGTCCCCGATAGAAAAGCCTGTGCGTTCCAAACACCCCTCGCTTAAAATGACTGAACGTTCTTTGTGCTGAAAGGAAGCCGCAGCCTGTTCTAAAAAACTGTTATTCGTATAATTAAGAGCCAACATGGAACTGTACCATTCCAAATTGTCTGTACCCTCTAATCGGGAAAGTGTGGTACCTCCTGCTTTTATCGTATTCTCAAATACATAGACAGGAAGCACTTTATCAATACCCTCCATTTTTTCTACCTGTTCCACAAATTCCGGCTCCATACGCCCGTCTGCGAAGCCTTGAAGCTCCGCACCATGAAAAACGTCGCTAATATAGGTTGTCACAAAATTTCCAACAACGCTGATCGCAATGATCGCAGATATGCTGATAAACAACAGTGTTATGTTTTGTGTCGTGTTGTTGTTGTCTTTCATATTACGCGCGGCAATCCTGCCCTCATTCCCGGCTATCGCACCATAAAAACGCTCCAACCCCACACTTACAATACTGGTGAAGATTGGTATTACAAGTATTGTTGCTGCAATCAGTCCCAATAAAGAAAAGCCCCCTGCAAGATAAAGCATATTGCCCGACGCAAAATGCGGCAATAACGCCGATACAGCAAACAACACTATTCCCATTCCAACAATCAGAGGACGTGGAATATGCCGTTCTTCCACTGTGCCTAAGACAACATCTTTTATCGGCAAACGGCTTGCCCTGCGGACTGGCCGCCATGCAGAAAGTAAAGATACGATTACAGCAACGGCAAAAGAGAGGAAAACTCCGGGGAGAGAAATAATAACAGGAATTTCTATTCCCTGTGCTAATGAGTTTCCCATCCCTTGTAAAATAGCCTTTAACACTATGATATTGTCAATATTGGTTGACACTTTTTTTACAAGGATATGAATGCCTAAGCTGCAATCCCCAGAGATTCATAATATCTCTGTCGTTTAATCATAGGAGGAAGTTCCTCATTGGCTGAGCATATCCTCCTGTTATTCCAGTAGCTGATGAAGTATCTCCAGATGAGTGTCTTTAGTTCCTCAACGGCCATTTCTTCCGTATTATAACGGTTATAGAGGAGTTCCTCCTTCATCCTCGCCCACATGCTCTCGCATCGGGCATTGTCATGGCAGCGTCCCCCTGCACGGTTCATGCTCTGGCGGATGCCATATTTGGCAACTGCTTTCCGGTAAGCTTCGCTGGTGTA
>CAJUTJ010000034.1 GCA_910589655.1 uncultured Acetatifactor sp.
AATTGGTAGAGCAGGAAGAACAGGTAGAGGGAAAGATTTCTATTGGATGCGGGGAAGTTGCGTCTGTGCAGATGCTCCCGGATCTGATTCGGAATTTCCATCAAAAATATCCCCTTGTTACTTTTGATCTGTTTACAGCGAATGCGGATGTGGTAAAAGAACAGATGGATAAGGGACTGATTGATTTAGGATTGCTCCTGGAGCCGATTGAGATGGGGAAATATGAGTTTATCCGTCTGGATATGAAAGAGAGATGGGTAGTTTTGATGCCGCCGGATGATCCGCTTACAGGGAAAATGTATGTCAAGGCAGACGAACTGGCAGAACTGCCGCTGATTCTTCCGCGAAGAATGCAGGTGCAGAGTGAATTGGCAAGCTGGTTTGGGGACTATTATAAAAATCTGAATATCTTGTTTACCAGTAATCTGAGTACCAATGGTGCAGTTATGGTAAGCAGGGGGCTCGCATATTCTTTGGTCATTGAAGGTGCGGTTCCATTTTGGGATTCATCAAAGATTGTCTGCCGGCCGCTGTATCCGGAGCTTATGGCAACGTGTGTTTTGGCGTGGAAACGGGAACAGCCATTTAGTCTGGCAGCTGCAAAATTTATAGAATACGCAAAATGCTTTTTGAGCATGGATAAGTCATAAAAACCAAGTATTTGATATGTGTCAGACATATGATTATAATGTAAGTGCAGGGATGAGGCAGGCAGCCTCGGAACCGCACTTACATTTTTGTTTTAGGATGGGATGCTTTTTCATGGAACCAGATATCTATGCTCTTTCCAAAGCCGGCTTCAGTAAAGAGAGGATTGAGGAAATAACCAGGTGCGATGATAAGGACATACAGATACGGATGCTGCGGAAATGCCGGTATCAATTACTGGATGAAATACATGGAAAGCAGCAGTCCCTTGACGAGATTGATTATATCATCTGCAAAATGAAAGAACAAAAATAGTAACGAATGGGGCATTTTATGAGAAAAATTTTATCTGTGTTGTTGGTGTCATGAAAATAAAAACAGGAATCTGTATAATATCCTGAATATGAAATGGTATGGTAATTCATTCAAAGGAAAATACAGGCTGTCGCTCCAGAGAGCCATGGGAAAGTGTGTTTACTGTAAACATGCAGGGAACCATTATGAAAACCTGGCCGTGAAAGCAGAATCCTGTGTCCGCTGCGGGAATTGTGACAGCCGGCAGCGGACAATGGCAGAAAGGAAAATAATGAAGTATACAAATTTAGGAAAATCGGATTTGAAAGTGTCCCGCATTTGTATGGGGTGTATGGGATTTGGCGATGCGGCTGCCGGACAGCATAGCTGGACAGTGGATGAAAGCCGGACAAGGGAGATTATAAAGCATGGTCTGGAGCTTGGCATCAATTTTTATGATACGGCGATTGCCTATCAGAATGGAACAAGTGAGCAGTTTGTCGGAAAGGCGCTCCGGGACTTTGCAAAGCGGGATGAATATGTGATTGCTACAAAGTTTACCCCGCGTACACAGGAAGAAATTGATTCCGGGGTCAGCGGGCAGCAGCACATTGAAAATTACCTGAATAAGAGCCTTGAAAATCTTGGCATGGATTATGTCGATCTCTACATCTGCCATATGTGGGATTACCATACCCCGATGGAGGAGATTATGGAGGGGCTTAATAATGCCGTCAAGGCAGGAAAGGCTCGTTATATTGGTATTTCCAATTGTTTTGCATGGCAGCTTGCCAAGGCGAATTACTATGCAAGGTCACAGGGGTTTGCAGAGTTTGTATCCATCCAGGGGCATTATAACCTGATTGCCCGTGAGGAAGAACGGGAAATGGCGCCTTTCTGTTATTCGGAAAATATTGCCATGACACCATACAGTGCGCTGGCAAGCGGAAGGTTATCACGCCGCCCCGGAGAAACTTCAAAGCGGCTGGAACAGGATGCTTATGCGCGGCTCAAATATGACGATACGGCGGAGGCTGATGGAAGGATTATACGGCGTGTAGAAGAAATCGCAGAAAAAAGGGATGTTTCTATGACGGAGGTTTCCCTTGCGTGGCTTCTGACGAAGGTGACAGCGCCCGTAGCCGGAGCGACAAAGATATCCCATGTGGATGGCGCGGTAAAAGCGGTGGAGTTGGAACTGACGGAAGCCGAGACCCGTTATCTGGAGGAGCTGTATGTTCCCCATGCCCTTGCGGGCGTTATGGCACAGAACGGCAAACAAAAAGCAGGAAATGTGGTATAAATGACAGGAGGATAAGACAATGGAGAAAATTATACAGACAGCAGGAAAGATGCAGTTAGGCGATTTCGCACCGGAATTTGCGCACTATAATGACGATGTACTGTTTGGGGAAAACTGGAACAATCAGGATATTGACCTGAAAACACGCTGCATTGTAACGATGGTGGCGCTGATGTCTTCTGGTATTACGGATTCTTCGCTGCTTTACCATCTTGAAAATGCAAAGGCACATGGCGTGACGAAAGCAGAAGCCGCGGCAATCATCACCCATGCTGCCTTTTATGCAGGATGGCCAAAGGGCTGGGCGGTGTTTGGTCTGGCAAAGGATGTATGGCAAGATGAGACGGCAGGTGAGGATGCAAAAGCTGCCCATGCGGCCAAGATGGTGTTTCCTATCGGCAAGCCTAATGATGGCTTTGCACAGTATTTTACCGGACGAAGTTTCCTTGCCCCGCTTTCCACATCACAGGTTGGGATTTTCAATGTGACATTTGAGCCGGGATGCCGCAACAACTGGCATATCCACCATGCG
>CAJUTJ010000035.1 GCA_910589655.1 uncultured Acetatifactor sp.
CATTCTTATTTTTTCGGCCGAAATATTAGGTGAAATCCGTTCTTTTTACATGCGTGTCCTATATTGGGATACAGTTTTGCACACACTAAATGGATTTTTATGTGCAGCAATAGGATTTTCGCTTGTAGATATTATGAACCGACAGAGGAAAATGAAATTTGACCTATCCCCCTTATTCATGGCTATTACAGCATTTTGTTTTTCTATGACAATCGGTGTATTATGGGAATTTTTTGAGTTTGGAATGGATTTTTTATGGAATCTGGATATGCAGAAAGATACTGTTATCCATTCTATACATTCAACACTTCTGAATACCGGAGGTCAAAACCAATCTATCCATATTACAAATATTCAGGAAGTAGTGATTGACGGAAAAGAACTAGGCATAGAAGGTTACTTGGATATTGGTTTGATAGATACCATGAGTGATCTGATTGTAAACTTTATAGGAGCTATTATAGTATACCCAAGGATGAAAGCTGCTTCAATGCATTCATCCGTATCGGTTCTATCTGGGTATGCCGTCCCACACGCCATCTTGTCTGCGGTGCAAGCTCCCTGTAAATCCGTCTGGCTTCTTCGTCCTCTCGGATATTATCATCATAGTCATACCTGTAATTTTCTACCTGCATCTGTCTGTATGCGATCAGGCTTGTAAAAAGTGCAAGGGAATCCAGGTCAACATATACTGATTGATGTCCCCTGCCCTGATAAGAGCATAGAATATCCTCTAAAGCATCCATGATTTTCTTCATGGTTTCATATTTTTTGTCCGGTTCTTTTCCCATCTTTCCTCCCCATTTTATGCCCCACTTCTGCTGTCAGAAATATTTACCGGCATATCTTGTGTTTCGTCTGGTATTTCAGCCTGGTTTGCAGCTGCCGCTTTCCCCATTTTTTCTTTCTTCAACTGCTCTGTCCGCCCTAAATCCACATAGTGTGTCGCATATGCTTTTTCAATCTCCGGATTTCCGCTTTTGCTGAACCGCAGGGGGATTACCGGCTTATGGCCATGCCTTTTCTTCACGCCCCACCGCTTATAATAGCAGAAAGATGGTTTCAAACTCGATTTCTTTGCATAGGAGCGAATCTGTTTCATAATAAAGGAGAGCTTCTTTAAATTACACGTACACACCGCTTCCAGATACCGTACTTTCCCGAATCTCCAGTCCTCATACTTCTGCTTAGGCAGGACACCTATATCAACCAGCACATCAGCAGGGGCGGCATATCCTCTTTGCTGGCACTGGTGATAGACAGCAGAATATACTTTTCCTATCAGTTCTGATTCTTTCACTTTATCCTCCACGTGAATAACCCCGGCTGTATTCATTTGCAGCCGGGGATTCCAATATTCTTTCTTGTGTGTCTGTTTGTCACTAGGTATTATATCGTTTGAAACAGCTCTTTTTCAATTTCCTGAATATCCTCTGCTGAAAGCTCTGAAAAATATTCAGTAATTTCGTCTACCGTTATTTTCCTATCCCTTAACATCTTTTCTGCAGCTTTCCGTGCAGTCTCTTTTGAAGCGGCTTTCTTTTCGCTTGCTATATGGGTACGCATGATCTTCTCTTCATCAAACAAAGCCATCATAATAGATATAACCTCCTTTTCCCTGCCTGCCAGAAATTCCCGAAGCACATCCCTGTCCTTACAGATACGGATGGTTTCCGTGACAGCCTCCTGGCTCCTTCCATACTGTTTCACCTGTTCATTATATACTTTTGTAAACGCAACATACTGGCTGATAATGTCATTCCCTTTATCGCCGTAAAGCACTTTCACCTTTACTTCAATGGCACATTCTTTCCCGCCGAAAAATTCTTTGGAAAGTGAGATTTTTTCCGGTCTGCCGGCACGCTCTCCTGTAAAAATCATGTATAATTCCGGTTCTGGAACATGAACCTTCCTGCTCCCATATAAATCTGTATCCTGTTCTTCAAAATAGTCATGGTAAATCTGCACTAAATACATCAGCACACGTATAATAATATTCATCGTCCATGAAGATTGATGCTCGACCAGAAACATGACTTTATCCCCAACTCTGAAAGCCAGATCGTTATAAATTCCATTCGTGAGGACGTTCCTTATGGTAATATCCATAAGCGCATCTTCCGTCGTCTTCGTATCCTCTGGATGGAGCGCACGGTATAACTGCATCAGATATTTCTTATCCTGAAAGAGCGTTGTGAATACACTGTCTTTCACCGTATATTTTGCAAACGCATCCTTTTTCTCCGCTGTTTTCTCTTTTGGTTCTTCCTGTAATGTTTCACCCTGCATCATATCACCTCGGTTCCGGATTTTGCCAATCAGTCCGGCAAATCGGCTATGCCCGGCCTTATGGTTTTATTATACAGAGAAACTCCCGATTGTTCAAGACATAAAAAGGGAGAAGCATCCGGCACCATTCGCCAGACACTTCTCCCTTTCTTACTTCCGTCTGCGCTCCATATCCTCTGCCATTGCCATCTGCTGTGCAGGTTTTCCACTCCGCTTTGCAATCTCTGCCTGTTTGCGGCGCAGCTTTGCCAGGACTGATACCCTGCCATTTTTCCCTTTTGGGGACATATTATTCCGCCTGCCGTCGATCATGTTGTAGTTCTGTTCTTCATCTATCTCGGAACTGCGGAGATACTCCCCATTCTCCATATATTTCTGCCAGTTTTCAAGAGGCGGCTTATCCATAGCATTGCCGGATTGCGTCTGGATATTCCCATCGGGTATTTCCTGTTTTTGCAGCTCTGCGGTAAGCTGCGGCAGATTGAGGTAATCCTTAATCTGCTGTAAGGCCGTCTGGTCAAAACCCTGATATGTATGGTCTACAATTATCTTCCCTTCTTCATCCAACACAACCCATGCCACTTCTTTTCCATAGGTTTCATGCTCCATCAGGAAGAACTGCCTGCCTTCTATTATAATGCTGTCAAAGGCAAGCCATTTCTCCTCCTTCCCCTTGATGTGGGTATCTGCCTGTTTTCCGGGATATTTTTAAGCTGGTAGACTGCAAATTGGTTCACATCCATCATTCATCCTCCACCGGTTCCTCTTTGTGCGGTTCCAAATCCATGTTTAAAAATGCTTCATCCGTAAGGAACCACAGCTTTTCCAGTGTGCTGTTAATAAGTGAGAGCATTTCTTCATCCCTGCCTATGTAGGGGATCACATTATGTATTTCCTCCATGGTTGCCTGCCTGCTTTCCTTCTGGAACATTGCCATCAGGAAATATTCATTTTCCTCAAATCTCACCATCATAATTCCGGTTCTCCTTTCTTCTTTGCCTGTGCCTTCTGCCCCTGTCTTTCCTGCCCCGGCTTTTCCTTCTCCTGCGCTCTCATCCTTGCCTGCCGTTCCCGGAGGGCATTTAGGACGGACTGTTTCTTACTGACGCCGGATATGCCCCTGTCTGTTTTGGGGGCATTTTCAGCCGCTTTTTCCGGTTCTGCAGATTGCTTTTGCAGTCCTTCCGGATTTCTGCCTGATTCCTGTGCCGCAGTGTCTGGATTTCTGTTTTCCGCTGTCTGCACAGCTTTTTCTTCCTTTTTTACTTCTGGCATTGGCTGTTGCGGTTCTTCTTTCTCTATTGCTTCCGATACTTCCTGCTCCGGCCTCTCTTCCAAAAGAATCGCCTCCATATCTGCAATCGCCTTCTGTACTAACGGGCTGTCCCTGTATTGGGGAATCTCATTGATAAATTCCGTCTGCATTTCTCCCATTACCATCAAATCAAAATTTCCGTCATAGATGCTGCCGTCCTCCAAGCGGAAGCCGATCCCCTTAATGCCATTCATCCTCTCTGCAGGAATTTTCTCATACAGCTCCATCGCTTCCCGCAATGTTTTCAGCCGCTCATGGTATTCCCCCAGAACAGGGAACTCCGTACATTCTGCCACATAGAATGTAATGGTTGCCTCCTGCTCTGTCTGTTGGTTGTTTTTAGGGATCTCCATATGGCTCTGTTTTTCGTCCAGATATTCTTCCGCACTTTTTAAGTATTCCTTCAACGTCCCCGTCTTTTCCCTAGAGATTGGATTGATGTCAACCGGGATGCCCGCTATCTTTAAGTCTCCCTCATGTAACGCATACACCCTGTCCTCTTCATCAAACCACCGGTTCTTTATGCTAAGGCTCATACGGTCTAATAAAAGACCGTATAAAACCTTCGCTTCACAAGAGAGAGACTTGAAGCATTCTGCAGTGAACAGAACCTTCGGAATCCGGTAAAACGTGTACTGCTCTGCTTCCATGCCCCGATAATAATCAAACTGTAATTCCTGCATCCGTTGTCCCTCCCTCCTTCTGCTTCCATTCCTCCAGAAGTGTATAGATCACATCCTCAATCTGCTCTTTGGAATATTCCGTTGGGAAATAATTGCGGATTCTCTTTGCGGAAATCGTCACATTCACATTTTCCTTCTCTTTCCGGATTAAAACCGCATATACATTCCCTTCCGTCAATTCCCCTGTTTCACTGCTTTCCTTTAGCTGTTCTGCCTGCGCTTTCGATGGGAATATGCCGCTGTTGCCGATGGCGTCCACAACCCATGCCTGTTCTTCTGCTTTCAGATAAGACAGTTTCTCCCCGACCACCATAGGGATTTTATTTTCATCCACATAATCCATCAGTTCTTCCACCAGTTCCGACAGCCGGATATAACGCTGCACTGTCCTCCCGCTGTCCCCGGCAGCTTCCCCGATGGCATCCGCAGTATATTTCTCCCCTTTGCTGCCCTGGTGCTTCATTGCTTCGTATTTCATCCGATATGCCTTCGCCTTCTCACTTGGCAGGATGTCCTCCCTCTGGATATTCGTATCGACCATCAGGACTACCGCTGTATCATCATCCATTTCCCGGATAATGACAGGCATTTCCGTAAGCCCTGCAAGTTCACAGGCCCGCTACCGTCTATGCCCTGCAATAACCTCATAGCCGCCTTCCGGATGCGGGCGCACAATCCCCGGCATCAACACGCCATACTGCTTTACGCTTTCCACCGTTTCCTGCATTTTTTCATCATCCAATACCCGGAACGGATGGCCTTTAAACGTATGCAGCTCACTTAGGGGAACGGAAGTGACCGTTTCGCCCGTTTCATCTATGCCAAACAAATCATCAAAGCTGTTCAGCTTTACCTTCTCTGCGCTCTTACTTTTCATCCGCAAGCACCTCCTGTGTCAGTGAATGGTAGCCGCCTGCCACAATCCCCTTTGGATCATGAAGATAGATACTTTTCCCCTCTGCCGTGGTTTCCGCAGCCTTTACAGATAACGGGATGCAGTTCTCAAAAATATGTACTCGGTTCCCATATACCTCCCGGATCTGCGCTGAAATGTCCCTTGCGAAGTTTGTCCTCCGGTCTACCTTTGTCAGCAGAATCCCCATAATGTCAAGCGCTGGGTTTAGCTTTCTATGTACCCGTCCAATCGTCTTAATAAGCTGCTGAAGCCCTTTGACTGGGAGATATGCTGCCTCTAAGGGAATCAGTACGCTGTCCGCCGCTACAAGGGCGTTTATCGTAATCATGCCAAGCGAGGGCATACAATCAATAATCGCAAAGTCATACTCCCCTTTTACGCTGTTGAGATACTGGCGCAGTATCGTTTCCCTGCTCATAACATTTACCAAGGCCGTTTCCAAGCCTGCCAGTTCGATATTTGCCGGGATAAAATCAATCCCTTCCTCATGGTGGATAATGCCCTCACCTAACTCTGCATCCTCGTCGTTGATTACCTTTTCCATGATGTTCACTAACGTCACATCCAGCTCGTCCGGCTCCGCAATCCCCAGGCTCACCGCCATGCTGCCCTGCGCATCTGCCTCTACCAACAATACTTTCTTGCCTGCCCTGGCAAGCCCAATCCCTAAATTCACACACGTTGTAGTCTTGCCGACTCCGCCTTTCTGGTTTGCTACTGCGATCACTCTGCACATATATACTTTCCTCCTGATTCTCCAATCTATTTTTCTGTTCTTTCCACTTCCGCATATACACGGAAATACTTATTTGTCCCTTTGTTTGCAAATGGTTCCGACACTTCTTTCACATCCACGCCTTCATGCCGCTCCAAAAGCCGCCGGAACCAGTGAAGGTCTTTCTTTGTCCCCTGCATCCTGATTTTAAGCATATAAATCCTCCATATCCACGTAAAAACAGTATTCTGGATAGCGGAGCTTGACTGCCTCCCAAAAGTATTTGGCATAGCCGCAGCAGAATAAATCTTCCACCGTATAACACCGGCACTCTTTTAATCGTTCCTCCGCATCCTCCGTATCATAGACACTTGGTGTGCTATTACAATAGAGATTAAACGCCATCCGTACAATCTTTGCGCTTCCGCTGGTCTGCCAGCCTTCATGCAGGCACTCTGTTTTTACGCATCCTGTTTTAAAATCATAAATCCTGTCTACATTTACCCTGGTATCCCGGTCAATCCCAAGGCAATATACCAACGCTTTGTGGTACACATCCTGGTACCTGCATTTCTGCAGATATTCTTTATAAAATTTCTTGTGTTCATCATTCTTGAAAGTAATTGTGCGAGTATCTTTCTTTCCTGCACCTTTCGCTGTATTCGCTGCCATAACCTGTCCTCCTTATCTTATCTGCTTGTTTTTTTATATTCTTGGGAGCTACACTCCCAAACCCTTGTGGATTCGTGCTGCCAGTTACCCAAAATACGGCTAACTGTCAACCCGAATTTGCTTTTGCCCCGGAGAACGGTTTTTCACTCCTGACCTTAACGCTGTGTTTGCCATTTTCTTTTCCTCCAATTCAAATTTATTTTTTGACCATAACAAAAAAGGACACTTCCCTAAAATTTCTTTTAGAAAAATGTCCTTAAAGTGCTTACTGTATTAAGTTGGCTCATGTACCAATCAACGCATTATCAGGCATTATCCCGCATTATGCGTTGCAAATTTGTTGCAATTTTGTTGCAAAATCTGAATCGAAGTACCGCAAACCCTTGAAAATGGTGTGCTACCCGTCAAGTAGACAATGAAAATATTTTAATTTTTTCTGCCTGGTGTTTCTGCCAGGCAGTTTTTATGCTGCTGACTTTAATCGTTCGTGGTATTCCATCGGCGTAAGTAAATCCAGTTTTCTCTGG
>CAJUTJ010000036.1 GCA_910589655.1 uncultured Acetatifactor sp.
CGATAAAAAGCATTTAGAGGAAATCAATGAAGCGATTGATTTTTTCCTTAAAACTAAAATTCAGGATCGGATTGTATTTTGTAATGGTACCGCCGGGATACGCATAAAGATAAGTTTGAATGAACTTCTTCTTGTTGAGACAAATGGAAGAAAACTAAGATATCTCATGTCGGATGGCAGTGAACATTTATGTGAAGGGCAGATATCTGAAGCCGCACGAAGCTTATCTCAGTTTGGCTTTTTTCAGATACATCGGTCATATATTGTCAATTTAAAATATATTGAAAAGGTAAACAGTCATGAAGTTACGCTTTGCAATGGATTAAAGGTAGTAATTGGAAGGATTCACAGTAAAGAGTTTAAGAAGGAGTTTTTTAAATGGAGAATGCGGTTTGATGATTGATTTTGTGTCGTTTATGCAAAATATGTGTTGTTTATACAGGGAGTATTTTATATTCCTTCTCACTGTGATATAAATATGGTGTTAATCGTATTTCAGGAGGATAGCAGAAGTGGTACAAGGCATTTTACTTAAGGATTGGCATTTAAATGGAAAATCAGTAATGAAAAAAGCGGTAATGGCAATGATAATGGGGGCTATTCTGTTAACAGTTTCATCGTGTGGGCAGGCAAAAAATTCAGAAGACGATCAAACGAATGTAATAAGCAGCACTGCAGAACCAGACGGCAGCACTGGTGAAGTTCAGAAAACACAAAATGACAGCAATACCGGTTCAGATTTGGCAGAATTGGAAAACCTGACAGGAGAATATGAATATTTATCGGATTATGGAACCGGTAAGTTAATGATTCAAAAATCATCCAATGGATATGATATTTCCGACTATGAATCGGAATCTTCCTGTCGCTTTTTAGCTGATTCATCTAATATAGAAACTATAGAAAATAATCGAATATATGTAAAGTACCCCGAACAGGTATTTTCTGACGATACAGTTAACTTTAGCTATTATATTTTAGAATATAGTACAGATGAAATTAATGTGTATTACGGAGATGCAGGGTTTGAAGAGGCGCAATTTTTATATCATGCCACAAAGAAAACAGAGGTGAGGGCGGACGTATATGAGTATGAGGGTGAATATAATAGTTATGATGTAAACGAGCCGGCATTAGAAATAAAGAAAAATGATGATGCAACTTATCAGATTCAGATAGATTTATTCAGGCTCTGGGATTTTTATGATGGTGCGGGAAAAATTACGGAAGAAGGGTTGGAATTTACAGCAACAGGTCCTCGTGGAAGTGAGGTGAATGGAGTCATAAAATTGGAGGAGGATATCGCAGTAGTAACCATTTTTGGTCAGGAATGGCTTGATTTTGCAGGATTGAGTGAATACAAATTTTACAAAACCTCAGATGTTCCTAACATAGATGATTTCCCGGCAAATCAGCAGGAAAGTAATATGCAGGATGCTGCGGGTACAGGTTCGGAAGCAGCGGCAGATGAACTATTAGATTCCTTTATCAATGGATTGGCAGACGCAGTTGCCCTTGAAGATTCGGCATCGACATTTTCTGTGAACGATTTAAATATGGATTCTGAGGAATGGGGTACATATTCTATAGGAGAGAAAGTCGATCTTGACAATGATGGAGAAAACGAACTGATTATTAACGGGCCTTATGGTGGGATATACCTTGATGCGCGTGACGACAAGGTATATGAATTTGCTTCAGGAGGGGGCACTGTTCTCGTTCTTTCTTATACCTATTATAATGGAGCCGTATGGATCATGTACAGTAACAGATCGAGTGCGGGATTTGAATTTTACCATATGGAAAAATTTGAAGGAGCTGATAACTTAACTGCAGAAATGAATTTCGGTGAGGAATTTGACCCAAATAATGCAGAAGTCGGAATAAAATATACATTGGATGGAGCTGAAATTTCATATGATGAATATACAGAATTCTGCAGCAAAATTTTCGCTGCAGAAGTAAATACAAACTAAGGAAACGCTGATTAAATCATCGTTTCCTTAGAGCCTCCGGCGGATGCGCACGGATTTGCAGCAGTTTATGCTGCTCCGCAGCGCAAATCCGGCGCGGGAAACGCTTTAATCAGCGTTTCCCTAAAAGAAAAAAATGAAAGCTTTGGTAAAAGGTGTATTATTTGCATGCACGGAAATCCACTGGGAGTGTTTCGGCAGTCCTTTTTCTCATGTCTTAAGATTTCACAATTCATTTCTTTACATTTCAAATTTCACAGATATTTTTATAGTGGTTCAGAAAATAATAAGTTGGAAGGCGGGGAAAACAGAGGTAATATACTTACACGGCGGTTCTTGTATCGGCTGTGTGTCGCATTGCGGCGCTTATAGTCGTTGGGGGCAATAGCTTGATGTTATCCGACCGGCTGTATATAATGATACCGATAAAGCGGGAAGGGACGGCGGTAAAAGGCCGCAGGCAGATATGGAAGCGGAAACTTCTCTGGCACGCATATCACACCGGCTGGAACGGTTCTATAATATTATGCAAATGAACCGCTGCAAGGTGGAGGAAGAAAAAGCGGAATTGCAGACCCGAAAAATGCCGGAGGGAAAACTGCAGGAGCTTCTGCGGGCATCAGGGAGCCAGCTTGATAAGCTGGATTTTCTGATCCAAGCGATGGTAAAGACTTCCCGGTTGGAAACAGGCGTAATCATTCTTGAAAAGAAACAGGCTTTATTTGCAGATACACTTACGATGGTGCTGAACGGTACTCTTGCTTCAATGTTCCTGATTTGTATATCAGTCAAGCGGCTTTGCAGGATTTATGGTGGAAAAGAATACGGAATTGAGGGAAGCGCGATGAAGATAACGGTCTGCGATGACAGCAGGAAGGAAAGGGGCGCGCTTAAGGCGCTGCTGGAAGCCTGAATATAAATCGCGTGACAAGCTGCTGTTAAACCAGATAATGCGCGAAAAAAGAAAAACAAAAATTTTTCAAAAAACTTGTAAGATTTTTTGAAATGCGAAGTCTTATAGGTGAGGAGGTGAGAAAGTGGCAGGTTCCGAAGAAGAATTTGAGAAAATTTATATAAGATACTTTAATGACGTATTTCTCTTTCTCAAAAAGATGTCAAAAGACGAAAGTATTGCAGAGGAAATCACAAGCGAAACTTTTTTCAAAGCAATGCGTTCAATAGACAATTTTCATGGTGAAGCAGATGTCCGTGTCTGGCTTTGCCAAATTGCAAAAAACTGTTATTTTTCCTATTTGAAAAAGCAGCAGCGAATTGAAAATATTGATGATATTGATTTGCCAGACAATAAAGACACCATTGAGGAAGAAATATCAAAGCAATACGATGCTATGCAAGTACATCTTCTGCTGCACAATTTAGCTGAACCATATAAAGAAGTTTTTATGCTGCGGGTTTTTGGGGAGCTGAGTTTCAAACAAATTGCGGATATTTTCCAGAAAACAGATAACTGGGCTTGCGTCATTTATCACCGGGCAAGAAATAAAATATTAATGCAAATGGAGGACAATGATGAGTACTAAATGTAATTTAATTAAAGACATCCTTCCGCTCTATGTAGAAAACATGGTAAGTGCGGATACACGAGAGTTTGTTAGTGAACATCTTGAACATTGTGAAGAGTGTCATGCAGAGTTTGAACATATGCGAAAGCCTGCGGACTCTATCCCCGATGTTGACATCGTTCCGTTAAAAAGAATAAAGAAGGATTTATTTTTCAAACGCCTGAAGACTATTTTTTTCACGGCAATTTTGGCATGTGCCATAGTGACGGTTGCTTTTGGAATTTTAACAGCACCTAAATTTTTCCCCTATTCCGATAACTTGCTGAATGTTATTGACGGCTCTAATGGGAGTATTATCATTACCTTCGATAATAAGGTAACAGGTTATAGCTGCATTGAAGAGTTTGACCATGAAACTGAATCAAAAGTTTATCGCATAAATGCTTGGACTACGACTTGGGATTTATATTCGTCTAACCGTGGAAAACAAAATATGGTTATACCCTCTGACAGGGAAACCCAAATTCAGATTTTCTATGCCCAAAACAATGGTTCTGAAGATGTGCTGGTTTATGGGTTAAATGATAATACTGAAGAAAATAGAGTAACACTGCCCAGACTGGTTTTAATACCGTATTTCTTATTAGCCTTTCTTGCCCTTGCTATACTTGCAATCCTGCGATTGTTTTTAAGAAATAGGCAAACAATAATTGTATGGATTGACAGAGCTATACTGTTACCGATTTCCTATATGGCAGCCCAGCTTTGTACAAAAGGAATCAGCTTTACAACATATTCATCACAACGAGATTTTTGTATTATCATTCTGGTTGCTATACTGTTTTATTTTGTGATGTTGACAGGAAAAGCCTTGTATAAAGCAAAAAAGAGGACTTCTCAAAATAGGGAGGAATATAAACGCAGGACACCTTGAGGGGGGCTGTTTTTCGTTTATCTTCTATTGGCTTTAGTAAATCTCCCACAATATCCTATATGCAGCGTCAGTGGAGTCTTGTCGGGGGAATGGCCGGCACGTTCAGGTAGATGGAATGACAGAGGGAATGGATTCATAAAACTTTGGCAAACTACACACAAAAAACAAATAAGTATGATATGATGCTCAAAGTACGGAGGTGTTCTCATGCAAAATATTTTAATTGTTGAAGATGATATGGATATTCAGGAACTGCTGCGGGAATTTTTGAAAGAGGCTGGTTATGAGGTAACATCCGCCAGTGACGGTATTGAAGCAATGGATCTGTTTGTAAAAAATAAGTATGACTTGATTCTGCTGGACATCATGCTCCCGAAAATTGACGGTTTCGGAGTCTGTGAGCTGATACGGAAACAGTCCCAGATACCAATTATCATGCTCACCGCATTAGGCGGTGAGGAAGAACAGATAAGGGGATTAGACCTGCAGGTCGATGATTACATCACAAAGCCTTTTTCCGTTCCGATTTTGATCCGCAAAATTGCGGCTGTCCTGCGGCGGAGCAGCCGGACGCAGGAAGAGGGACATAAGGCCATTGAATATCAGAATCTGTCCCTGAATTTGGATAATTACACTGCCACGGTGGACGGAACTGCCTATGAACTGACACAGCGGGAGTTTGAAGTATTGAGGGAGCTGCTGACCCATCAAGGGCGGATCATGACGAGGCAGAACCTGCTGGATAAGCTGTGGCGGTATGACTTTTATGGTGATGAGCGGGTAGTTGACACGCATATCAAGAATCTGCGCAAAAAGCTGGGCATTGAATTTATTCAGACAGTCAGAGGGGTAGGGTACAAAATTGATAAGGAAAATTAAAAGCAGTCTGTTTGCAAAAGTATTTTTCATTACGGCGGCCATGCTGCTGTGCGTCTCCCTATTGGTGTATGGGCTTTTGGCATGGCTGATGCCGCAGACTTATTCTAATAGACTAAATACGGTTTTGGATGAACGGGCGCAGGCATTTATTTCAGAATTGGGACAGGTAGCCCTTTCGGACAGCGGCGGCTTATTTGACCAGTTCATTTCGGATATGGAGATCAATTCAGTTGAGCTATACAACAGCAATGGTGATTGGATTCCGTTGCCCACAAAAGAATTTGATAATGAGTGGGGCGTAAATAACGCACAAACGGCAGTCGGCGGACTTGGTGAAACCTCTCCCGTCTTATCAAACCAGTATTATTTTTCTTTTTCTGATAGCAATGACCGCTATACACTTGTCGTCTATGGAGAAGCAGAACATATTTCGGAGCTGCAGCAGTCTTTTATACGCATTTTACCAATTATCCTGCTAATGGTTTTGACGGTTTCCTTTGTCGTATCCGGGTTATACTCCCGCATGATTACAAAACCTGTATTGGAAATCAGCCGCATATCTGAAAAAATGTCTGATCTGCAGCTGCACTGGACAGTTGGCGAACAACGGACTGATGAATTGGGTACACTCGGGAAAAGTCTGAACAGGCTATCCCGTAATCTTTCTGCAGCCCTGTCTGATTTGCAAAACGCAAACAGAAAACTTGAGGCCGATATTGAGCATGAAAAAGAAATGGAACAAGCCCGTACAAATTTCTTTTCGGCGGTGTCCCACGAATTGAAAACGCCTATTACAATTATGAAAGGACAATTAGAAGGGATGCTGCTGGGAATCGGTGTATATAAAGACCGGGAAAAATATTTGACAAGGACGTTGGAAATTGCTAATACTTTGGAAACAATGGTTCAGGAAATATTGACAATTTCCCGGCTGGAAACAGCGGGGGCTGATTTCAAAAAAGACCGCTTGGATTGCATACAAATTATTAAATGCTATTTGAACGAAACAGAAGATTTAATTGCACAAAAGGATCTACAAATACATTTTGATATGCCGTCACCCGTTTTTATAAACGGAAATAAAATGTTGATGGAAAAAGTATTTTCAAATCTGATCGGAAATGCAATCAAGTATTCTCCACAGGGAGCTGATATTTATATTTCTGCGCTGACGGAACAGGAACGTGTAGTGTTCTCTGTTGAAAACACAGGAGTGCATATACCAACGGATAGTAAGCATAAGCTGTTTGATGCGTTCTACCGTGTGGAACAGTCAAGAAGCCGGAAAACTGGAGGAAGTGGGCTTGGACTGTATATCGTGCAGGAAATACTACGCCAGCATGGAAGTGTGTGTACGGTCTGCAATACGCAATCCGGGGTAAAATTTTCCTTTATCATTTGACAGAATATAGCAATACGGCGGGCGCGCGTTCTACACATAAATCACAAACTAATCCCAAATGTATCACAAAAAAGAGTGATATGCTTTAGATATACTCAAAAAAGGATGGTGCATATTTATGAACACAAAAAAAATACTCGTATTGGCTCTTAGCGGAGCGTTGTTTATGGGATGTCTTACCGGGTGCGGAACTGCGGCGGCATCTCAACTTGGGGCGGCTGTCCCGCAGACATCAGACACGCCCGTCCAGATTGCTGTTGCAAATGCAGAAAGCGATGAGGGCGCTGCCAAAGTTTCCTATGAGGAATTATTCAAGCCCTATGAACAGTTTGGCCTAATCTATGACAGCGGCAAAAAGGAGCTGCAATATCAGGGCAAGACGGTTCGATGGTTCGAGGACTACTACACCATCTCTGACGGAATACAGGTTGGAAATGACTTTTTTAATGAGAATGGCGTAGTTGATGTGTATGCTGTTCGTGACTTCACCAGCATTGTCCGCACCGGAGATGGTTCTTTCGATCCCAGCGGAAAGCTGGTCGGCGTGAAGGAATTTTCGGAGGCTGAATTTGCCGCCCGTGACATTGAGGCAATCAAAAATCCGCCTTCCATCGTTGCAATGGCTGGTGCCCCGCCCTCTGAAAAAGAACTTGAAGAAAGAGCAAAGGAGTATGAGGCATTTGGCGTTACCTATGACATCAAAAATGACCAGTGGTATTTCGAGGGTGAAAAGGTTCGGTTTTTCTGGGATGTGTTGACCTCAAACGGTGAAGAACTGACCAGCGGGAGGTTTAACGGAGCAATCCGGACCTTGGGGAGTGCAGATGGAACGGTTGATATTTACACAGTCCGTGACTTTGCCCATCCGGATGCCTCTGGGAATGGAGCATTGATCGGCGTTGAAAAATATAGTCAAGCGGAATTTGATGAACACACACAGAGAGAAATACAATCCAGCTCTGGTTTCTGTACTGTGACTCAGGAGTAACAAGGATATCTCTCCAATGTAACCGGAGAAGATAGAGAATAATACAAAAGCTAACCGCCGCATATGGTAAACCACCATATGCGGCGGTCTGCTAAGCGTCCCTATATCGGACGAATGGTGAAAAACATATTTTGAAACGGTCATTACCTGAAAAAGCCCGTTTATGTCATCAACAAAACTTTCTGCACGTTTTTGTCGATATATACAATATACGCATATAAGGCAGGTGATGAAATGCTCTCAATAGCGGTTTGTGATGATGAAGTCATAGAATGCTGTAACATGGCGAAAAGAATAAAAGAAATTATGGAAGAAATGAAAATACCATGCATCATCTGCCAGTTCCGAAGTGGAGGGGAACTGCTGCAGGCATTGGGAAATTTTGATATTGTTTTCCTTGATATCATTATGCAGGATTTGGATGGGATGAAAACAGCACAGATTTTCCGTGAAAAGGCATCTGATAAGATACTTATTTTTGTATCTTCCAGCAGGGAGTATGTGTTTGAAGCGTATGATGTGGAGGCTTTCCAATATTTGCTGAAGCCTGTGGATGACAGGAAACTGAAAAGTGTATTGCAAAAAGCCGTCCACAAGACAGAAATCCGTTCACAGGAATTTATCATTGTCAGCAGGGAAAGGCAGAAAAAGAAGTTATTTCTTGATGATATATACTATTTCGAGATAAAGGGAAGGATTGTCGATGTCCATGGGCCGGAGGGTATTTTTGCTTATTATGAACAGCTTGGAGAGTTGGAGGATAAATTACAGGGTTATGGATTTTTCAGATGCCATAAAAGCTATCTGATCAATCTGAAATACGTTGACGGGTATAACAGGCAGGAAGTGATTTTGGAAAATGGGGAGAAAATCGTAATCGCAAAAAGAAGATATGATAGGTTTGTCCGAGAGATGCTTGAGGTTATGCGGAAAAATGGAGGGATTGTATGAATCAGCTCTCAAAGTATGTAGATATTTTAAGTGTTGCGCCATTTTATCTGGGGTATTTATGGGCAGCGGATAAATTTTGTAAAAAATTTTTAGGCACTTCCAAAAGGAGGGAATGGCTGTTTTTAGGTGTTTCCTTTTGCGGCTGGCTGCTTAGAAATATTTTGGGACTGCTGTCTTCCGGTCTGTATATTCTTTTTGTGTTAACGGATTCTTTCTTCTTTGTGGGATTGGTGGTGTTGTTGTTCCAGTCGGAAAGAGAGAAAAGGGTTCTGGCTGCCTCCCTGCTGGTGGGGCCTGTAAGATTGGTCGCAAATTTTTTTGCCTCTTTTTTATCCTGTCTGGAGCTGTTTTTCCTGCACACCGTAAAAAAGATTCCGGAACCATTTTCCACAGACTGGATGATCAGGCTGATCAGTGACGCAGGTTATTGTTTTGCCATATTGACCGTCTGCTGGATGGCGAAACATCTTGAGACTGTTTTCTGTGGTAAGCCGAGAAAGTGGTATCTCTTGCTGGCTGTTCCTTTGCTTGCGATTATTACTGTGTATGATGTGGCGAGTCTGGGTGCAAGCAATGGAATCATGGTCAGGAGTGAAGGTAACATGGGATTGTATTATGACCAGCTTTTCAGCCTTGCTGAGTTTTTGGTTTTGGCATTACTGTCTATGGCAGCAACAGGGTTTTATGTGTTTGGGATGAACCGGATTTATCTGGAGCAGGAAAAGAGCGGACGGTACCATTCGCAGATTGCGGTTTATAAAATGCTGGCGGAGCAGTACAGACAGTCGGAACGGTTACGGCATGACATGAAAAACCATATTATTGCCTTATCGGCGCTGTCCCGGAATAAAGAATGGGAGAAGATAGATGACTACCTGAAAAATATGGAGGGCACTGCTCTGGATGCAGCCGGAGACCTGACGGGGAATAAGGCGGTGGATGCAATTCTGTACCAGAAGCGGAGACAGGCGGAATGGGAAAATATCAAATGGGCATGTGATGTGCGGATGCCAAAGGAATGCTGCATCAATGAGTTTGACCTGTGTGTATTGTTTGGAAATATATTGGATAATGCTCTGGAAGCGTGTGGAAGGATGCGGGGAGACGAATGCCGTTTTATCAATATTCAGGCGAAAACTGTAAAGAAATGTTTTCTGATCGAAGTAAAAAACAGTATGGACAAGGCGGAAAAGTTTACAGAAGGCTTTACGAATAAAGGGGATGCACAGAAACACGGTATCGGCCTGCTGAATGTAAGCGATGTGGTGAATAGATATAACGGGGCAGTGCATAAAGAAGCCGGAAAAGGCATTTTCGTGATATCCATTTTAATGCCGTTTCCGGATACCGCACATGACATCAAAACGGCTGTTTAAAACATAAACCTAATATCGTATATCAACGCAGTCGAAAAAATAAATGAGGGGTTTTATGCTTTTAAAAACGATGAACAGGAGGCGGTGTTATGAATACAAAGACGATGGAAGGTCTTGTAGGGGCAAGGACAAATATGAATCTGGTAAATACCCCTATGCGTGTTTTCAAGGAAGCAAGACGTAAAGGAGATACGGCAACAATGGAACGTGCAATGGGGTATGCTGATGAATTTTTCAGCAAGGCGGAGGATTATAAGGCGGAAGCTGACAAAGGAATGGAAGAAGACGCAAGGGAGGCAAGGGAAAAAGAAAAGCTGCAGCGTGAAGAGGCTATCCAGAAGCGTAGGGAAGAACGTGAAAAACTGGAAGAGAGGATAGAGGAAAATAGGAATGCTGACACCAATACAGATACCGTGGAGCTCAGTGAAGAAGGAAAGGTATTGTTGAAGGATAACGTAGATTCTGGCAGCACAGGCTCTGATGAAATAAAGACGGATGCCGGAAAGGAGCCTGTAATCTATACAAAAACAGGAGAGACGGTTCCTTCGGAACAAGGAGCAAGCATTTCAGTTTCTGTTTAATTAGATATATTACTGAAACAACTTGGCATATTTTCTCTGTCTGTGGCAGTGAGATGGAACTTATAGTCCGGAAAGTGGAGGCGCATAAGGCTTTGCCTCTGCCTCTGCGGTCTGCCCGGAGACGAGGGGAGGCTCTGACCGACAGTGGAACTGCGGTTAGGAAATGAAAAAGCATCGGAAATAGTTGGAAAGAAATGTAAGCGGAATATCTTTGTACGGTATAGAACGCAACGGCAGGAGGATGCGGCGCATTCATAATTTCAGAAGATACTTCTGTTAATCTTTTTATCAGAAGTTCCTTTTGCTTATCAGATAAAAATTCCGCTTTCAACTGTAATGTATGGCATTTTGTCCCACCTTCAACTTTTCGTTCATTGTGTATTCAGCCTCGCTAAGCAGGCAGTTATAGTTTTAAGCAATATTGCAGAAGATTATAACGGTGTCCGTCTTTGCTGTCTGTTTTAGGCACGGAAGAAACCATTGTAAAACCTAACGACTTTGCCAATCGAATAGAAGCCCTGTTTTCCTCTCTTGTTGAATAAATAAACTCGTTTGCTCCAAATTCTTCTTTGCAATACTGAATCAAACCTCGAAGAACCTGTTTGCCAAACCCTTTTCCTACATAATCCGGCCCCAGACATATCCCTGCTTCCTGATAGATATAAGGTTCGATTTTTTCTACCCCGGCAAAGCCAATCGCCTTACCGCTTGATTTTTCGTAAACCAAATAGGTATCATGCTCTTTCTGAAATTCAATGGTTTTCATGATTCTTATTTTGGCGTTTTCTTCGCTTGTAGTAAGATTCCATGCCATATATTTTGCGCTTTCCGGCCGTGACCAGACATTGCAATACATTTCTTTCCAATCTGAAAACTTTGCTTTATCAAGAATCAGGCTCTCTGTTTCAATCATTCTGAAATGTTCCTCCAGCTATCGAATTGCTACCGTTTCTATTATACTGCAAAAGCCGCCTTTGTCTATATTTATTTTTCATGCCCTGTTGATGGCTTATGTAAAGGAGCAGAGAATATGGCAGAAACTAAAAAAGAGCAAAAGCCCCACAATTTCAAGCGAAAGTTGGGGAATACCACTTACACTGTCAAAGTACATTTCAGTAAAGACACTGACAAAACCTTTAAGGACAGAGTGTAAAATCAATTGTACTCCTGCATTGAATGGACAGGAGAAAGCAATAAGTATATTTGTTTAAAAAAAGTTCATTTACATTTTCCATAAACACATAAAACAGATAAGGATAAAAAATATTCCCGAAGCAGAAGTTGAAGATAAAGGCGGACAGTGGCATAATAAAAACCATACTCCCAAAGAAAGGGGAATTTGTATGGATAAGATTCTGGTTGTTGAAGATAACATGGAACTGTCTGATGCCCTCTGCCGCAACCTGCAGGCGGAAGGGTTCATACCATATGCCGCATTAAGTCTTGCACAGGCCCGGAAATATCTGGACAGCGGGATTGATTTATGTCTGCTGGATATAAACCTGCCGGATGGTGACGGATTTACTTTCTGCCGCAGTTTAAGTGAAAATACAGCCATTCCTGTCATACTGCTGACGGTGCGTGACGGGGCGCAGGACATGGTGCGGGGGCTGTCCATCGGGGCAGATGACTATGTGACGAAGCCTTTCCGCATGGATGTCCTTGTGTCAAGGATACGGGCTCTGCTGCGCAGAGTGAGGAACCGCAGACCAGAGGACGGAAGCCTTTACTGCGGGGATGTCTGCATCAATAAAATGACATCCAAAGTCTATAAAAAAGACTGCCCGGTAGAGCTGACGCCGAATGAGTACCAGCTCCTTCTCCTGCTTCTGGAGCATAAGAACCAGACCATTACCCGTGAGCAGATTTTGGAAAAGCTGTGGGATGTGGATGGCAATTATGTCAATGACAATACGCTTACCACGCTGGTAAAGCGTCTGAGGCAGAAGGTGGAGGATCATCCGCAGATGCCGAAGATCCTCCTGACAGTCCGTGGATTTGGGTATAAGGCGGTGGATTATGAGGGATAAAAAGAAAGAGAACAGGTTTTTAATATGTGGGATTGCGCTTTCCATCTGTCTGTGCGTTCCGGCAGGCAGTGTTATCCTGCATCTGTCGGAAACTTTTATCAGAAGCGGTATTGCGGATATGGCCGGGGCTGTGGGGATTGCTGCTCCGGAACAGCTTGGAGATATCATGCATCTATACAAGTCTGGCGATGGTCTGAGGGCTGCGGGGGAAGAAATCTTAAGGCAGTACGGTTATGGGAGGGATGTATATTCTTTTGTTCCGGCATGGTTTGGGGCGGCGGCATATGCCATCCCTTTCTGTATCATATTGGTCGTGCTGTTTTCTTTTGGGCTTTACTGGGGGCACAGGATGAAGGAGGCAGAGAAGCGGACAGCGGTGCTTTCCGGCTATCTGGACAGAATCATGGAAGGGCAGTACGACACTCTGATGAAAGATGATACCGGTTCCGCGTTGGGGGACAGCATCTATAAAGCGGTGGTGCTTCTCCGGGAAGAACGGGAGCAGGCGCAGAGGGCAAAGAAGAACCTTGCGGACAACATGGCTGATCTGTCCCACCAGTTAAAGACCCCGGCGGCATCCATAGGGCTTAGCCTTTCGCTGCTGAAAAAGAAAGCGTGGAATGAAGGAGACAAGGATGACTCAAAAAATGTCATCCTGAAGGATATCGGGCGGATGGAGAGACAGGTCGGCCACCTGCAGCATCTGGTCGGCACTATGCTCACCTTGTCAAAGCTGGATGCGGGCATGCTGGAACTGGAAGAAAAAGAGTTTGATTTGGAGGAAATGCTGGTGGATGCAGTCCAGCCCTTTGTCCGGCAGATGGAAGAAAAAGGGATATGCTTTGGGATACAGGGCGCTGACGGGATTTCGCTTTCCGGGGATTTCGGATGGTGCAGCGAGGCGTTCGGCAATATCATCAAAAACTGCGTGGAGCATACGCCGGAGCGGGGGAATATCAGCATTGCCTGTCAGGACAATCCTATCTATGCTGAAATTGTCATTCAGGACAGCGGCGTAGGATTTGATGAGGCGGATCTTCCCCGTCTGTTTGAACGGTTCTACCGAGGTTCAGGTTCTTCTAAAGACAGTGCGGGAATCGGGCTTGCCCTGTCAAAATCCATCATTGAAAAAGAGAACGGAACAGTTACGGCAGAAAATGCTAAGACCGGAGGCGCAAGATTCTGTATTAAATTTTACCATTGTCACCGAATTGGCACATAAGGGTGGTAACATGAAAAGAAGTTCTAAAGTGCCACACCCAAAGGTGTGCCGCCTAAGAACTTCTAAGTTTCATGTAGAAGAACGCAAAGACGACGTTCTTCCGGAATCCAGAGAAATGAGAGGTGCTGTTTATGGATATTTTGAGAACCGAGGGCCTGACCAGACAGTATGGGGCGGGGCAGACAATGGTGACGGCTTTAGACCATGTAGACCTGCAGGTGGAAAGGGGGCAGTTCGTTGCCATCATCGGGGCATCCGGCTCCGGCAAGTCAACGCTGCTCCACCTGTTGGGAGGCGTTGACCGTCCTGACGGCGGGAAGATATTTGTGGAAGATGTGGACATAGCGACACTTGGGGAGGAGCGGCTGGCGCAGTACCGCAGGCGCAAGGTGGGGCTGATCTACCAGTTTTACAACCTTATCCCCACGCTCAGTGTGAAGAAGAACATTATGCTGCCCATGCTTCTGGATAATAAGGAGCCGGGTAAGGAGCGGTTTGACGATATTGTAAAAACATTAGGGCTGGAGGACAGGCTTACAGCTCTGCCGGGGCAGCTTTCCGGGGGACAGCAGCAGAGGGCGGCAATCGGGCGCGCCCTGATCTACCAGCCCGCAATCCTGCTGGCGGACGAGCCGACAGGGAACCTTGACCGGAAGAATACGGAGGAGATCATCTCCCTGCTGAAACTGTCCAACCGCCAGTATAAACAGACCATCCTGCTGGTCACCCACGATGAGAATGTGGCGCTGGAGGCAGACCGCATCATTAAGATAGAGGATGGGAAGATCATCTCGGATAAGGCGGTGCAATTTTGAATGTTCCGTTCAAATATTGAATGAATGCCCGCTGATGCGGGCAGGGAGGTATAGCCATGAACATCATACGGGAATACAGCTTAGACCAGGTGCGTAAAAACCGCCGCACCTCCATTTCCATTATGGTTGCGGTTCTGATTGCTTCCACGTTCTTATGTGCATTGCTTGTTTTTGCGCAGAGTTTCTGGAACCAGATGGTACAGCAGGAGATTTATATTGGCGGGGATTGGGATGCGGAGCTTATGGATGTCCCGGCAGACAGGCTTGGCATGGTGAGGGATAATGCGGGCGTAAAAGCCA
>CAJUTJ010000037.1 GCA_910589655.1 uncultured Acetatifactor sp.
CTCACGGCGGTATAGTAATGTGGCGCTCATTCGTATATTCCCCCATTGATGCCGACCGAGCCAAGCAAGCATACATGGATAAGGTTTAATCGCCACATCGCCATTGATCTGTCTGCGGATATCCTCCACGCCGATGCTTCCAGGCTTCTCATGGGATACATAAATAACGTCCGGCTGGTTTTTTCCCTCCATCTGTTTACAGGAATGGCACTCCCCGCATGGCTCCGGCATGCCGGAAGACATATCTTCCCTTTCACACTGCAATGCCGAAGCAAAAACCTTTGCAATAAATTCCTTTCCAGAATTCTTTTCTCCATTCAGAATATATGCATGGGATACCTTATTCAGCTTCAATGCGTTCTGAAGATGCTCCTTTATTTGCTCCTGTCCTATAATATCCACAAATCTTGCCATTTATAAACCTCCTTAGGTGAAAATATCCAAAAGCAGCCCTCTGATCTCACCTATTTTGCTTAGTATATTTAAATTATCTTTTTCATCTTTTACCAGCTCCTGTGCCAGTTCATCCAATTTTTCATCCACCCTTGAATCCGGGTAGATGGTCAGCATATTCGCGCCGACCAGGGCAGGATGGAGCTGATTGCATACAGCGGCGGTGGCTCTTGCCCCGTCCTCCCCGCGCCCTTCGCCGGATATGCCCGTCAGATAGAAAAAGCTGTAACGGATGCCCGCCTTGTCCAGCCTGCCGCACTGCTCCAGAATGTCAGCCGCCAGATATCCCTTATCCATGAACCGCAGCGCCTCGTCATCCGCCGTTTCGATGCCGATTGTCAGCCCGTCATAACCGGCTCCGCGCAAAGCCGCCAGTTCCTCGTCCGTTTTCAGCGTAACATCCGTCACCCTGGCAAAACTGCCAATGGTCTCCATCTCCGGGAAATATCTGTGTATCAGCCCCGCGATCTCCATCAGCCTGTCATATTTCAGCACGAAAGGGTTCGCTCCGGTTAGAAAAGTCCGGGGTACCTTCCTTCCCATAAATCGGCGGTACATCTTCTGTGCCTCTTTCAAGTCCGCTTCTATATCTTCCATTGGTGACATCCTGAACTGGAAAGGCAGGTCTGCGTAAAGCGTACAGAACTTGCATCTGTGGTGCGTACAGCCCGCGGTAACTTCCAGCAGCAGGGAAGATGCCTCATAGGGCGGCCTCCATATAGTTCCTGTATAGTGCATCATTCATTCCTCCTCGCGTCTTTCCTCTTTTGCACTATGCTCAAGACCACCAGAATTTACTGCTCTACCTGATGCAGGCATATATGGCTGGCGGTCTTTCGTTATAGTTTACTGCAAATTTCATTGGTGTACAGCTTTAAATTACCTCTAAAATTCCATGAAATCAAGTACTGTCTTTTTTAGTCGGTAGTTCACTTTTTCGTACTATCTTTCAAAAATAACCGTATTTGATTTTTTCCCACTGCCGGGATATACTCATGGGGAAAGAGGTGGAATGAAATGGCTGAGAACAAATTCAACAACGAGGAAACCATCGCCCGCTGCGTCCCTATGGGCAGGCTCCAGTCCGTGATCGGCGGCAAATGGAAAATCCTGATCTTATGGTATGTGTCCTTTTACAAAGTACAGCGGTTTGGGGAACTGATGCGCCGCCTTGACGGCATCACGCAGTCCACGCTCACAAAGCAGCTCCGGGAGCTGGAAGGTGACGGTTTCCTCCACCGGGAGATTTATAAGGAAATCCCGCCCAAAGTGGAATATTCTCTTACAGAATTTGGGGAGAGCTTCATTCCCGTCCTGCAGACCATGATGGCATGGAGCGAGACATACCTCTGCCCCGACTGGCAGAATCCGTATGAAAAATAACCCGTTCTTGCACGAAACGACTATAAGCGCAAACGCAAACCGCCGTGTAAGCATATCCCGACTGTCCCTATCAAAAAGGCAGACCGCCGCATATGGCGATGAACCACAGCGGCGGTCTATACTCTGCTTATCCGCATTCATTAAATGGGCTTTCCCTTATCAGCTTGCGCTTATTATTTTTCATCTCTGGCCTTTGGCTTATCCCTCGCACCCCTCATTCCAAAAATGGATGGCAGTTTCATAGGCACCTCCTAAAAGTTGAAAAAAGCACCTCCGGAGAGATGCCTTTCCACAATATCCCACATCAGACCATTGTTCTAAACATTCCATGCCTGTTACAGTATGCATACCATGACCTTTTTTCTGAACCGCACGGATATGCCCTGTTCTGGATACAGTTTTACAAGGTTCAGGGCATCCGTTGTCACATAGGCAATAAAGGAAATATAATGCCCTTTTCCCATAGGATGCTGGATTGTTACAGAATGCTCATTATCCGCTGTCTCCACACAGATGCAGTGCCCTTCTTCATCCTTTTCCGCTTCCACCTCCGGCAATGTGATCCCGCAGCAGGAAAAAGTTCCATGTCCCACGGAAGTGATGATGTTCCCACATACCGGACATACATAAAAACACATTTTCCGCATGTTGGCTGACTTGTTCCCGTTTTCCCGCAGTTCCCCTGTCAGCAGTTCCGCTATGGACACGCCAAGCGCCCCTGCCAGCTCCTCAATAACACCGATATCCGGGAGCCCTTTTCCCGTCTCCCATTTGGAAACCGCCTTGTCCCCTACTCCGATTTTTTCAGCAAGCTCCTTCTGTGTGACCTTCCTTTTTTCCCTTAATTCCTTTATTGTTTTTCCTGTTACATAACCCATCCTTAAGTACCTCTCTTCCTGAATATAAATAAATTTTACCGCCCGCTTTCCATTCCTGCAACCTACGAACCGTAGAGTCTGCACCAAAATGCGATTTGCATGCCTCCCGCTATAAGCTCAAAATCCCCCTCTCGTCATACACACTTCCCGTACTAATGCCACCATTGCGTATCGCACGGTCTAATCCCATGATGGTAGCCGCCGCACCGTCAACCTTCTCCGTGGACTTCTCCTTGTCCGGCTTGATATTCCCTACCGGGTCAGTACGGACGAAGATGTTATCCATCATCCACCGCAGCACCGGGTGTCCCCCGTGGGCGATGTTCTTCTCCAGCACCAGCTCCATCAGCCGTTTGGCGGGCGGCGACATATCCTTAAAGCCCTGCCCAAAAGGAACGACTGTAAATCCCAATCCCTCAAGGTTCTGCACCATCTGCACCGCGCCCCACCTGTCGAATGCGATCTCCTTAATGTGAAACTTTTTTCCGAAGTTATCAATGAAGTTCTCAATAAAGCCATAGTGGATCACATTTCCCTCCGTGGTCTGCAAATATCCCTGCCGTTCCCACACGTCATAAGGCACATAGTCGCGCCTCACCCGCAGGCGCATATTTTCTTCCGGTATCCAGAAGCATGGCAGGAGGATGTACTTCTCCATGTCATTCCGGGGAGGGAATACCAGCACAAAGGCAGTGATGTCAATGGAACTGGATAAATCCAGACCACCGTAACACTCGCGCCCCAGCGCCTCTCGCTCATCCACGGGAAAGGCGCAGGCATCCCATTTCTCCATCTGCATCCACCGTGTGGACTGCTTCACCCACTGGTTCAGACGGAGCTGCCGGAAGATGTTTTCCTCTGCCGGATTGTCCTTTGCACTCAGATACTCTTAATACGCTTCCTTCTTTGGAATCCATTAAGGAATTACAGACCGAATACGTTCCGCAAGTGCCTTTTTTAATGACACCCTTGTTTCAAGCCCTCTTTTGCTTCCGGTCGTATAGGGTATAAAATCTATATGCAGATGTGGCGTGGCTTCGTCCATATGGAGATGCGCTGAAAATACCCTTAATGTAGGATTGCGCCGCTGAAAGTCCCGCATATATTCATCAGGTATTTTTGCCGCAAGCGTGTGCGGAGGACGAAGTCTATAAGATATCTGCGGGCATACCGCGGATGATAAACCGTGTATGTGAAAAGGCGCTGATGTATGTGTGCCAGCAGCAGAAGCGGCTTGTGGACGAGCACATGGTGCGTTTTGTGGCGGACCATGAGATGCTGGAAGGTGTGGGATGATGACATGGCCGGAAGGGCGCATGGAGTTTGTATGCACCGTGCCGGCGGAAGAAGGAAAAAGGGAAGAAAGATGGCTTGGGGAAGTGAAAGTCAGAAGTTACGGCCCGGGTGTTGCGGAGCTTATTATTTATGGGAGGGACAGCTGTATCAATGCAGTGATCGGCAAATATATGAGCGGCCAGTATATCTGTATACCGGACATTGACACAGGATGCCCGCTGCGCAGGCTGTCAGACCTGTTTTGGAACAGGGAGAGGCTGTCAGCGCACATGAATGGGACGGATGCAGTAACTGTTGCGCACGCCTTGCGGGCATTATCCGGGTATACAGGGAGGGAGTGGCTGTAAGGGGAGCAGGCCAACTATACGCAAAAAGGGTGTTAAGCGAAGTGTGCGGGGAATTGGGACAATTACATAAACTGGAAGAAAAACAGGCCGTCCGGGATATCCCGGGCGGCTTTCCTGCATGAATTGTACATGGATGTTGGAACAATTTCCGGCGCAGATAAGAGAGGCATGGTTCGAA
>CAJUTJ010000038.1 GCA_910589655.1 uncultured Acetatifactor sp.
GATACATTGGCGCAGAATGATTATTTCATATGCAAGGCGGAGGAATGAGGCGTAGCGGTGGCTACGTCGATTGACGACAACGAAGCAGATGAAAAATCAGACAAGCCAAGGTGTCAGTTAATTAATATTCGTTGTACTAGCATCCAGTCTCGGTACTTCTCAAAGCAATTTATCTAACAAATTAAAGCATGACAATTTCAACGAAAAAGAATTGAATCAAATTGCCGATATTCTAAACTGTGATTTCAAGGGAACTTTTGTGATGAGAGATACCGGGGAGGAAATATAAAAAATGCTTGAATCCCATTATCAGATATGCTATATTATAGACAGAAAAAAGGAAAGCCATAGAAGCGGCTCTACCCCTCAAACGATAACTAAATACCTCTTACGAGGTCAGCCGTCGCTATTGCAGTAGCGGCGGCTATTTCTTTTTTCCCTTGTAAACCTGATAAATCAAATTCGCAAGGGCGACAATGAGTATTCCACTCTGAATTAAATCCTGATATGTAACATACATTGCATCGCCCTCCTTTCTTTCGTCTGGAGGGCTACTTGAACCCTCCGAAAAAAAGAGGGGGTAAAGCCGCCTTTGGCTCTATGGTTTCCCATGAATGGAGTATAGCACACATTCCTTTGGCAGACAATGCCTATATTAACTTCTTGAGTTTCCGCAGTTTTATTCATACAAATGCCGATTGGCAACCGTAGTTATCCACAACTTTCAAAAAATCCCTAAAATATAAGGAATCTTGTTTATGCCGCCCCATTATAGGACAGCTGCTGAGAATTTTGCCTTTTTTAGAGGAACATTCTTTATTTAATAGATTTTATATATTGTTTGCTCATAGTACTGACAACTAAAAAATAGCAGAGATAAATAAACAGTGTACATAAGCAAAACTCACCGGCAAATCCCCAAATAATATTGTGCATTGTTATTGGTAATATTGAGTTCATTTTTACATTCAACAATGGTATACAGAATAAAAATATGATTAAAGCCATCGTCATTGGAAAAGTTAATCTAATTGCTATAATCCGGTTCACAAGAATTACTATTTGCCTGTCGCTTTTTCCAATCCAACGCAGTATCTGATTATTTTTTGAATCCTGTCGCAGTTCGATAATTTGCTGCAACGATAATATCGAAAAATAAATTATCGCAAAAACAATACAAATACATATTTGTGCAGTTCCCATCCATTGTTGTAGATCTGTATCAAAAAGCTGAATCTCCGGCTGTAACAAGCATTCCGGCAAAAAAAGATGATACAGAGAACAGGAAACATACGCAAAAGACCACATTTATTATGGCAGTCGTTTTGAAATTTGAGGTTAGACTTGCCATAACATATAATCTATTCTTTTGATATAAATTAACCGATTTTGTTTTCCTGTACGTATATAGATAGCTAAAAATCCATTTGTAAAATGTATAGATAGATACTAATAGTGGAATTATTACAAAAGATACGACATAAACAATGTGATCTTCCGGCAGAAAAACAATTCCACACACAAAGCCAATCATACATACAAAACTGAAAACGAAAGCAATGCCCCATTTCTTGTAGTTTTCTTTCTTTTTCATACCTTGGTTTCGATTTTTTTCATACATCAACTCTCGTATTTGCAGCTTCTCTAATCTTTTTTTCAAGGAAAAAGCACCTATGATTTCAACAAGACAGAAGCAGAAAAATGTATATAGTATACTCTTACCATAAAGAAAGGCGTATAGCTTTATTTCATGCAAAATTGCATTAAGACAGGATAGTCCATATACGAAAAAGCCTATTGTTGTTCCAATCAGAAAACACAACAATCCAATCAATAAGATTTCACATAAAAACAAATTTGTTAATTTCTTTTTATTCATTCCTAATAATAAATAATTTGCAAATTCTTTCGCCCTCTGTCTTAGGATAAAGTCATCTATATATCCTACTAAAATCGCTTGGATTATTGTTATGAGCAAGGGTAAAGAAATTGTTTGAAAATTAGTTAATTCCCCCATAATTGCAATGCAGTTAGATATTTCCATAGTCGCTAAAAGGACAGTCATGGTTACAACATACAAAAGATAATCGGTGAAAGAGCGTTTGGCATTACGAATTGACAATTTCAAATACATCATGGCTTTCCCCCTCTATCCATTCCATCCTTTTCAAAATGTCTGCAAAAAAGGTCTGCTTATTTTTTTGTTCCCGGTTTAATGTAGCTTTTATTTCACCGTCTTGCATAAACAATATCCTGTCACAATAACTCGCCGCCATAACATCATGAGTAACCATTAGTATTGTTGCATTGTACTCCTTACAAAGCATAACAAATACGCTTAATAGCTGTTTGGCGGAATGAGAATCCAGTGCCCCAGTCGGCTCGTCTGCAAGAATAATATCCGGTTTTACCGCAATAGCACGGGCGCAAGCGCAACGTTGCCGCTGCCCGCCCGATACTTCATATGGGAATTTATCTAATACAGCGGATATATCCAGTTTTTCAGATATATTTTGTATAATTTGCCCGATACTTTCTTTTGGAGTTTCTTTAACCGTCAATGCAAGTGCAATATTTTCATAGATTGTCAAAGTTTCAAGTAAATTGTATTCTTGAAAGACAAAGCCTAAATGTTCACGCCGAAAATTTGC
Source organism: uncultured Acetatifactor sp. (assembly GCA_910589655.1). Lineage (GTDB taxonomy): Bacteria > Bacillota > Clostridia > Lachnospirales > Lachnospiraceae > Acetatifactor. Next base: position 2,652 of record CAJUTJ010000038.1, read on the forward strand.
CGTATCTTCTTCTGCTATATCTACTATGTTTTGCCCGCCGATTCGTATTATTCCATTTGTCGGCTTATCTATTGTAGCTATCAAATTAAGCAATGTTGTTTTCCCAGAGCCGGAAGCTCCCATAATTCCAACAAACCTGCCTTGCGCTACTTGAAAACTTACGTCATTTACAGCTAACACGGAATTGCCCTCTGTTTCGTATATCTTAGAAATATTTTGCACTTCTAAAACATTATTCTGTGTAACCTCATCTGCTTTCAATTTCCCCTTATCGTTTCCCAGCCAATTTGTGATAACTTCCATAAGAACTTCATCTGCTTTTTCTTTTATGTTTTCGTCCGGGATACATTCACCAGCAAATAATTCATTCAAAGTGATTTCCAGTAATCCGCATAGTGGAATGAACAAAGACAAGTCCGGCATAGACCTTCCGTTTTCCCATTTTGAAATAGCCTTATCTGTTATGCCTAATTTTTCTGCCAGCTGATTTTGTGTCCAACCTTTTGCTTTTCGACGTTCGGATATAAAGGCACCAATTTTATTTTGATTCATAATTCAAGTCCTCCTGTTTACAGTGAATTATATAAATCCAACATAAAAATGAACACCCACCAACAGTAGAGTGTGATAAAATACGTTTTTTACAATTCTACTTGTGGTATAGTTCCTTGACTTACCTCTGTTATTTTGTAATCCGACACATAGACGAACCTCCCCCAAAGCACAGCAATTATGATAAAGACGGCAGCCACAAAACCTAATATAAACTTCATGATCTTTTTCATTGTCCCATATCCTTTCTGCTTTCAACGCCAGAAAATACCCATAATAACTGTTATCACTGCATCATCACATAAAATTATGCTGCACACTGTATTCCGATATAACCGATACAAGATCACAGTTTACCTGATCAAATTCCTGACGGAAGATATACGGATCTGCGAAACAATTTTCCATGTTACGGACAAGCTCTTTATATGCATCTTCCTATTCTGGTACGTTACCTAAGCAGAACACCGCTCCGGTACTTACCATTAGTACAAGGAGCGTGAAAATAATATCAAGTATTTTCACGCTCCCCTTTCTTATATAGCCATGAACGGCTTTATGTCAATTCTTTGCCAAGGTAACTCATTGAAGCATTCCGTATTCTCCCAGCTCCCGAAAACCGATTCTGTGATATATTCTTCCCGCCGCAGGATTGTCATAAAAGAGACATAGATATTTCTTTCCCCGGTCAAAACAATCCTGACACAGCGCCGAAACCACCTCGGAAGCAAATCCCCTCCCCCGATACTCCTTGGCAGTGGCCACCCCTACTATCATGGCGCTCTCGGAATTTTCCGCACTGGTAGATGCGAAAGCAACCATGCGCCCGTTTAAAAAACCTCCCACTGCCGACTTACCGCCATTGGCCATCTCTTCTTTCATCCGGCGGATCTGTTCCTCTCTCTCCTCTTTCTTATATGTCTTACTGAATTCCTCAATATCCGACAGCAAATCGATGGATTCCGCCACATCCTCTTGCTCCAGCCTGCGGACCGCAAAATCACCCGGCTGCGTTAAACAGCTCTCCCCATGGTCACAGCGGCTCATATATGTAGTGCGAAGCTTCCACTGGGGAAATGCCGGAGCAATGCGCTCTAACAGCAAGGTCTTCCCACTGATGCAGTCCGGCTTTTGTCCGCTTAAAAATGCGATTGCCTCCTCCGCATTATAATCTTCGTATTGGCTATATAAAATAAAGAATTGATGATACCTTAATACCAGAAAGTCCCAGCGGTTCCGTTCTTCATGGAGATAAAAATGCACCGTCTCGTTCTTCACTCCAAAATTCTCCAAATCCCCGATCAAAAACAAATTCATCTCAGGCTCCTTTTTCACATAGCGGAGAATCTCCTCCCTATCCTGTTCCTCTAATATACGCATATGTCTCCTCCATTTCTTCCAGATCGGTTAATGTTGTCTATTTCCCCAAATAACTGTTTAGCGGCAAAATAGGACTACTGTCCAAGTTCCACACATGATATTTCAGGATTTTTCATTGTTTTGTTTTCTTATGATATCACTTATTGCCAAAAGGTCAAGTATTAGTAATTGCTTTCCCCTTTGAAATCATGTCGTAAGCGTTTCTATACCAATTTCAACCCATGCCGCTGTGATTCCGACAGCTCCGGAATACTATTCTCCGTCCGGCACAGAAAAACAGCGGCATATTGATTCTTCCGTCACTCCATAATGCGGATGATATTATTTCTCTTAATATCATTAAATCCTTACGTTTCCGTCAGCTGCCAATCATGCTTTTTAAAAAAATCTACTCTCGGTTCCAGATACTTCAATTCATGATGTTCTATGTCTGCAATATAAAAAGAAACAGGCTTCAAAATATTACTCCAATCCCATAATTCTTCACCCAAATTTAGATACTCTCTGAACATTTCACATCCTTCCGGCGCAATCGGATGAATGAGAATTGCCATAACTTTACAAGCATAAAAACAATCAATAACAAGCTGCTTTCTGAATTCAGCATCATTGGCAGCATCTGCAGTCTTCACATTATTTACCCAATACTTGTTTATTGATCGGATAAAATCATCTAAAATATAAGAGATGCGATGAAACTCATGGTTATACATATAACGCTCATAATCTAGAACCGCTTTCTCTGTCGTATGTCTTATTTGCTCACCCACTTCGCCCTTTGGAATTTTCCCGTCACAATTACTCTGAATAGCATAAAAGCAAGTTCGGATTAAACGGTTAAAAACATTGGTTATTAAATTGCCATCTTTCAGAACCATGTCCACACCCACTCGTTCTTCCTCTTTCATAAATGCCTGTGGTTTAAAACCTACGCTTTTAGAGGACAGCCCCAAACTCATAAAATGCATTCGCAACTGATCCTTGGTGTAATAATCAAGCAATTCATCTGCCATAGGAGGCTTGCTTTCGGAACTGCTACTGGCTTTGGTATCCATATACAATAAATGCCGGTTGGCTATGATATGAGATAAGTGCACCGTCTCCATATCCGGTTCTTCCCCTTTGGGAACCTGTAATCCTGTAAATAACCCTGTTTGGGCGATGGAATAAAAATAAATATTATCTTCTCCGATAAACTGATAAACTGTAGATTCATCATCATACCACCACTTGGACAAATCATCTTCTTTTTCATGCTTTCTCAAATATGCCAAAGTAAAGGAAATCGGCGCCCATAGCGATTCCGGCCACACCCAAAAGGTGAGGCCTTTTAATTCTTCACATTCAGGAAACGGTATTCCCCATTCTACATTACCGGATAGCCTAAAGGGAACCAGTGTCTTTCCTGAAGTATAATGAATGTTGCAGGCGTCCAATATCTTTTTAGCCTTGTCACGATCATCCAGATTTTCAAATTCAAACACAACTGAAGTCTTCTTTTCCTCATTGGTTAACTTATGAGGGGGGAACTTCGTTGCTAATCCTGCCAAATCATCTATATACTTTTTGGGTACATAGATTAAAGGTTTTTTCAAAAATTCTTCTACGGTTTCTAACTGATACTTACGTGTATTTGTATTTTTTCGCAAGAAACCATTATATTTCTTTACTGCATGTATACAATATTCTAAATCAAAATACCAGTTTTCCACATCTCTGAGGACAGGCTTTTTATTTGATAAACAACTGACCGGATTTATAAGTTCAGAAGGCAAAAACTGATGTCCCAATGAACATTCATCAGCATATGCTTTTTTCGAAGCGCATCCCGGTATAGGACATTTTCCTATTACTTGTCTTCCGTTTAAGAACATCTTTTTTTCTTCATCATAAAACTGAGGCATGGACATTTTTTTAATATAACCATTTTTGTATAAAGTACGAAACACTTTCGTTGATACCTGTTTGTGAATCGAAACGGCTTCCCCCAAAGCCGATGCTCCAAAGAAATCTAAACTAATACCATAGTTTTTTAAGGTTTTCTCTTGATTCTCATGGTTAATACGCACATAATCTTCCAAAGTGCCTTCATACCCCGCTTCCTGCAGCTTGCGATAGCTTTCCACGATAGGGGAACCATAACAATCTGTTCCTGAAAGAAAAATAACATTTTCCTTTCCGATTCGATCTCTTAAAAATCTCGCAAAAATATCAGCATGTATAAACATACCGCCAACATGTCCAAAATGCAAATTTTTATTTCCATAAGGCATACCTGCCGTAATAATTGCCCGCTTAGGAAATATCGGCCGTTCATTTGGAGTTAAACGTTTACATATCATATTATTTTGTTCCTTTCTGCTATTTATTTTAATTTTCTCTTGCTTCCCCTTTTGTTGGGGAAGCTCTGACTGTTCCGGCATAGTATACCTCCTTTCTGAATCCCTATAATATATGGAAATATTATAAAATTAACTCCCTTTTCGGAAAAGTGTTCCCACATGATTATTGAATTTGTACCTACCTATCAATTCTTCAAACCGGAATTTATTGCAGCCACTTTGCTCTTGGAATAAGATTTGCCGCCTTATAATAATTAGCTTTTCCATAGTAATGTTCATGCAAATCATCGTTAACAGCCAATAGTTCCAGTATAGATGCGCCTTTTCGCTCACCTTATGTTCCAATTCATTCAGTAACCAACTACCAATTCCTTGATGCTGGTATGGTGAAGCAATCAGGATTTCTTCTAGTGTAAACCCGATAATATTACGCATTTCCCTGATTTCCATACCATATCCCCCTTTCAATTTTCAGTTTCTATGCTTGATTATAAAGTATATGCCTGATGCATAGTTCACTTTCTCTGGGTACACAATTCCGAAAAGGGAGAAAATTAAAAAACGGTCAAAAACTTGTATCAAGCTTTTGACCGTTTGGTTCAGATTAACTAGGATAAGGCACTTGTTATGAACACAGCCCAAAAAGCCCGTTGTCAATTTTGACAATAAGCTGCTGTTGCTGGTTCATTCTGTTCATGACAATTGCAAATTTAAACATCGACTTATCCTGCCTTTATTTTGTGTAATTTTAACAGTATATATTTCAGATGTCAATATAATTTATATTTGAATTTCTCATTTTTCCTATTTAATTTTTGCAAAGTCCCACAAAAACTAAATAATGTTTCCGCACCATTGTATATTATATTGCCACAGGAAATGCGCCGTGTTTTTATAGTTTCTCGCTGAATATACTCTTATATCCTTCCCCGAATATTTCCGTAGCACTGGTGACAATCATAAACGCCAGAGGATCTTCCTCCTTAATAATCTCCTCCGCCATGGGAGAAAGCTGCTTTCTCATCACACACATAATCACACTTTTTTCCTTGCCGCTGTAAGCGCCCTGACCGGATATATATGTCACACCGATATCCATTTCCTCCAAGATACGTTTCGTGATGGCTTCGTGGTGATCGCTGATAATAAAAATCAGTTTGGCGCCGTCCCGCCCATAGAGAACCACATCCAGCAGCACGGAATTAATCACCACCACGATCCCCGCATACATTGCCACCTCAATATCCTTAAAGGCAAAGGCGGACAGTATCACTACTGCGGCATCCGTAATCAAAAACAGGGAACCTGTTTTCATATGGGGAAACTTCAGCCGAAGCAGCTTAATCACAATATCCATTCCGCCGGTGGTTGCCCCTGTCTTGAATACCAGCCCCAGCGCTACCGCCATCAGGGAGCCTCCCGCCACAGCCGCCAAAAATAAATCCTCCGTAACGGGCCCGATTCTATTCAAAAGATTGGTGAAAAAAGAGACTGCAAAAGTAGCGTAAGCGGTGGATAAAATAAACCGGATGCCGAACTTCCACATGCCCACAATCAAAATGGGTACGTTTATCAGAAAAATCCATGTACCGGTAGCTACATTCGTGGCACGGTTTAAAATCACGGCGATACCGGTCACTCCTCCCGGCGCCAGCGCATTGGGATCCAGCAAAAGGCTCACTGCAGCCGCATAGATGAAGGATGCCGCCGTAATGACAAAGTAATCCCATAATAATCTCTTACCCGTCTTTTTCTTTTCATGCAGAATTTCTTTCTCCTGTTCCTTACTCATTGCCATATGAATTCATTCCTCCTGCGGGATAAACAATAAATCCGCATACATAATATATGCGGATTTAAACAATGAAACTCATAATTCTAAATATTTGTTCTCACCTGCTTCGGCTGATATCCTTCTTTTTCCAATGCTTCCATAATTTGGTGTTTATGTTCCGTACCATAGGCTTCCAGCGTGATCCGAAGTTCAACGGCGGCATTTCTGTTGATGGAGACAAACTGATTATGCTCCAGCTTAATTACATTCCCGTTTACATCCGCGATTACACCGGAAACTCTGCACAACTCGCCCGGTTTATCAGGCAGAAGTACGGACACGGTAAAAATCCTGTCCCTCATAATCAGGCCTTGCTGTACCACGGAGGACATGGTGATCACATCCATATTTCCGCCGCTTAAGATAGCGACTATCTTTTTATCTCTCACGTTCAGATGTTTCAGGGCTGCCACGGTTAAGAGTCCGGAATTTTCAACCACCATTTTATGATTTTCCACCATGTCCAAAAAGGCAACTACCAGCTCCTCGTCTTCTACCGTAATAATTTCATCAATGTTTTCCTGAATATAGGGAAAGAGTTTTGCGCCGGGAGTCTTTACCGCCGTACCGTCGGCAATGGTACTTACCTTCGGCAGCGTAGTTACCTGCCCCTCCCTCAGAGATGCCTGCATACAGCTCGCCCCCGCAGGCTCCACACCGATTACCTTGATCTTGGGATTCAGCAGTTTTGCCAGAGTGGAAACACCGGTTGCCAGACCGCCTCCGCCGATGGGCACCAGAATATAGTCCACCAACGGAAGTTCCTTGACGATTTCCATAGCAATGGTTCCCTGCCCGGTTGCAACTGCCAAGTCATCAAAGGGATGGATAAATGTATAGCCGTGCTCCTCCGCCAGTTCATAAGCTCTTGCACACGCCTCATCATAGACATCACCGTAGAGCACCACCTCTGCGCCGTAACTTTTGGTACGGTTCACCTTGATCAGCGGTGTGGTGGTGGGCATAACGATGGTTGCCTTCGCGCCGTAGCATTGTGCCGCATAAGCAACACCTTGCGCATGATTTCCCGCGGAGGCGGTAATCAAACCCTTTGCCCTCTCCTCCTCCGTCAGAGTACTCATCTTATAATACGCGCCTCTCAGCTTATATGCCCCTGTAAACTGCATATTCTCGGGCTTCAGGAAGACTCTGTTTCCGGTCTGGCCGCTCAGGAAATCACTGTATACCAGCTTCGTTTCCAAAGTAACTTTCTTTACCACCTCGGATGCTTCCTCAAACTTCTCCAATGTCAGCATTTGCTCATCCATAGTTCTCATCCCTCTTTCTTTGTCCCTCTGTTTCTGATTTCTGTCGTTGATTCAACATCGATTCCATTATTACTTACAGATTCGCATCTTCCGCTCTTGCTTTTGCCTAAGGTCAGTCCGCATCTTCACTGTCCGCCTCATTCTGCCCGTCCCGTTTCACGTCAAACAGAGCATTTACAAACTCGTCGGAATCAAACTTCTGTAAATCTTCAATGGTCTCTCCCACTCCGATATACTTCACCGGTACTTTCAGTTCCGACTGGATGGCCACCGCAATGCCTCCCTTTGCCGTTCCGTCCATTTTCGTCAGCACAATCCCTGTAAGCTCCGCCACCTGCCCGAACTCTCTGGCCTGTACCATTGCATTTTGGCCTGTGGTTCCGTCCAGCACAATCAAATTCTCTCTGTGGGCGTTAGGATACTCCTTATCGATAATACGGTTCATCTTCCGGAGCTCTTCCATCAAATTCTTTTTGTTGTGAAGGCGTCCCGCCGTGTCAATCAAAAGGACATCCACCCCTCTTGCCTTTGCCGCGCTTACGGCGTCAAAAACCACACTGGCAGGATCCGCACCCTCTTTGCCTCCGATCATGGGCACATCGGCACGCTTGGCCCACTGGGCGAGCTGATCCCCGGCGGCGGCCCGAAAGGTATCCGCCGCTGCGATCAATACCTTTTTCCCCTGTGCCTTCAGCTTTCCGGCAAGCTTACCCACCGTGGTAGTCTTACCCACCCCGTTGACGCCGATGACCATAATAATAGACTGTTCCTGTTCAAACACATAGGCTGTCTCGTCCACTTGCATCTGTTCCTTGATGCTGTCAATAAGTAGCTGCTTGCACTCCGCAGGCTCCTTGATATGCCGTTCCTTCACCTGCTCTCTCAAGCGTTCCACAATGGCGGCGGTAGCATTGACGCCAATGTCTCCCATAATCAGAATCTCTTCCAGCTCTTCATAGAAATCCTCATCAATGGCAGAAAAACCGCTGAACAAAGAATCGATTCCCCTGACAATGTTATTTCTCGTCTTAGTAAGGCCAGCCTTCAATCTGGCAAAAAATCCTTTCTTTTCCTCGCTCATACCAGCCTCCAAATCTCTTTACTGCTCTTCCCTAACCAAACTCCCAAGCTGCCGGCTGCATCACTATGCATAAAACACTTCTCGGTGTCATAACGGTCATGCACAAAAGTCCGAAAGTGTAGTTCGCAATGGCATTGGGACTTAATCCTCCAATTCCTTGTCGATTAAGTTGACACTGACTAAAGTGGACACACCTTTCTCCTGCATAGTGATACCATACAGCCTGTCCACCTGCTCCATAGTTCCGCGCCTGTGGGTAATGACAATAAACTGTGTATTCTTAGTCAGCTTATGTAAATACTTGGCAAAGCGGCCTACATTGGAATCGTCCAGCGCCGCCTCAATCTCGTCCAACAGACAAAACGGCGACGGTTTCAGATTTTGAATGGCAAACAGCAGCGATATTGCAGTCAATGCCTTCTCCCCGCCTGAAAGCTGCATCATATTCTGCAGTTTTTTACCGGGAGGCTGAGCAATAATGCGGATGCCTGCCTCCAGAATATCTTCATCTTCCATCAGTTCCAGCGTTCCCTTTCCGCCGCCGAACAATTCTTTAAATACTTTGTCAAACTCACGGTTGATCTCGGCAAATTTTTCCGCAAACTGTTTCCGCATAGCGGTATCCAGTTCTTCGATAATGCCTTCCAGCGTCTTCTCCGCCTCCACCAGATCATCGTGCTGAGTCTTCATAAAAGTAAACCGCTCCATCAGGTTTTTAAAATCCTCTATGGCATTTACGTTTACATCGCCCAGCCGCTTTATCTGCTCTTTCAGAGAAGAAATATCCTTCTTCATAGCCGGTAAATCCGTCAGGCTCTCATCCCGCACAGAGGAAGCGTCACTTAATGTTATTTCGTACTCATCCCACATATAATTAATATGGGATTCCAGAGTTTCTTCCAATTTTTCCTTCTGGCTGCCCAGACGATATACTTCCTTGTCCAGCCCCGTCATGCGCTCTGACAGTTCTTCACGCCTTTGGAAAAAGCTCTTCTGTTTCGCGGACAGTTCTTCCTTGCGGGCTGCCTGCTCCTTTAATTTCCGCTCCGATTCGTTCTGTGTGTCATAGGAAGCGGCAATGGTTTTCTCAATTTCCTGAATATTCTGCTGTTTGCGCTCCACTTCCTGTCCGTTTTTCTCCAAAGCCTCCAGAATTTCCGCAAGCTCCGATTGGGACTTCTGAATCTCACCATTGATACGATCTACATTGGCCTGCTTAAACCCTTGGGTCTGGCGCATAGTTTCCACCTTCAGATCCCACTCGGATACCTGCGCCGCAGCCTCTGTCTCCAAGATACGCTGTTCCTCTAATTCCTTTTGGAATTTCAGAATTTGTTCCTGTGTATTCTTCTCCAAAGTTTCGCTGGCAGCCAGCTCTTTCTGGATGTTTTCCTTATCGCTTTTAATCTCGGAAATCCGGTTCTCGATTTCCTTTTCTTCCAGCTTTAAAGAAACGACTCCTTCCTCTTCCTCCTCCATTCGTTCCCGCGCCTGACTGATATTCAGCCGTGCCGTGTTCTGTTCGATGGATTTCCTCTGTATATCCGCCTTAACGGCTTCCACATCCATACGCAGTTTATTTCGTCTGGACTTAGTCTCGTCAATTTCCCGGTTGGCCTGATCCACCGTCAAAAGCAGCTGCTTCACATGCTTTTCCAGTTCGCCGATTTCCCGGCGTCTGCCCAGCAGATTACTGCTGTTCTTGAATGCGCCTCCGCTGATAGCCCCTCCGGGCACCAACAGTTCCCCTTCCAGTGTGACCATACGGATACCGTAATCGAACTTTCTGGCGATTTTTACCGCATTATCCACATGGTCTACCACTACGATACGGCCCAACATGGATTTCGCCACATTCCGGTATTTTTCGTCAATCTGCACCAGCTCATCAGCCATGCCGATGACCCCCTTTTCGGAAAGAGCATCCTGATTCTTAAATTCCTGAGGCTTGGTAATACTGGTGAGGGGCAGAAAAGTAGCACGACCCAGCCGATTGTCCTTCAGATACCGGATCATCTTCTTTGCCGTTTCCTCGTCATCGGTGACAATATTCTGAATATTGCCTCCCAAAGCCGTTTCTATAGCCGTCTCGTACTTTTTCTCAACCTTGATAATATCGGCAACCACACCGACAATGCCCTTGGTCTTTTCCTTCTGTTCCATGACCTTCTTGACACTGCCGCCATAGCCCTCATAGCGCTCCGTGAGGTTGGAAAGCGCCTCCAGCTTAGACTTTTCCATGTGATACGCCGTCTGCGTATTCCGCAGCTTGGCGTCCGTCTTGGTCAGAAGTTCACGGATGTCCCCCAATTCCAGCTCCATGGCTGCTTCTTTCTCGTTCATCACACGCAGCTCTTCGGTGACGGTCCGGAATTCCTCCTCCAGCTTTTTGATGGTCTCCTCCCGCGCCGCTTCGTCGGATTTGGCACGGAGCAGTCTGGAGTTCAGTTCTGCCCTGCGGATGTTGACCTGTTCCATCATGGTATCAAAACGTCCCATCTTGGACTTAATGGTAGCACGCTGATTCAGCTCTCCGATAATCGTATTTTTGCCGGCTTCTATCTGATTGTTCAGCGCCGCAATACTGTCCTGAATCTGTGACAGCTTCTCTTTCAGCGCATCCGCCGTCTCCGTAATCTCATGGACTTGTTCATCCGTCTCACCTTTTTCCCGAAGAATGCCTTCCTTATCCTTCTCCTTTGCCTCAATCTCTTCCTGAAGGGTATTGCGGCGGTTTGTCAAATGAGCCTCGTTTCCCTTCGCCGAATTGATCTGCTCCTTCAGGACATTCATCTCGCCTTCCAGCTTCCCCCTCATCAACCCCGTATCGGTGAGAGTGCTTCTGGCCTGCTCAATGGCCTCGTCCAGACTTTCGATCTCTTCCTGAATATGCTCGTATTCTTCTTTGATTCCCTCGTACTTCTCGCTTGTCTCGGAAAGCTCTCCCCCGGCAATCCTGTACTTTTCCTGTACGGATTCCAATTGCTCCTTCAAGCGGGCGTTCTCCAAAAGGAACACGTTAATGTCCAGCTTTTTCAGTTCTTCCTTTTTCTTCAGATAAATACGCGCCGTCTCCGACTGCTTTTCCAGCGGCTCAATCTGTTTTTCCAGCTCCGACATAATGTCGTTGACACGGATGAGATTCTGCTTTTCGTTTTCCAGCTTCGTCTGTGCCGCCGCCTTCCGGCGCTTAAACTTTACAATCCCGGCGGCTTCGTCAAAGAGTTCCCTTCGTTCTTCCGGCTTGCCGCTCAAAATCTTGTCGATCTGTCCCTGTCCGATAATGGAATACCCTTCCTTACCGATACCGGTATCGTAAAATAGTTCGTTTACATCTTTCAGCCTGCAAGGGCTTCCGTTTATCAGATATTCACTTTCCCCGGAACGGTAAATACGGCGGGCCACCGTCACTTCGTCAAAGTCGATCGCCAGCTGATGGTCGGCATTGTCTAGCGTAATGGCAACATAGGCATAGCTCAAAGGTTTCCTGTTCTCCGTTCCCGAGAAAATGACATCCTGCATACTGGCTCCACGCAGCTGTTTTACCCGCTGCTCGCCGAGCACCCAGCGGACCGCATCGGCAACGTTACTCTTACCGCTTCCGTTAGGTCCCACAATTCCGGTGATTCCGTTATGAAATTGAAACGTTATCTTGTTCGCAAATGACTTAAATCCAAGTACTTCGATACTTTTTAAATACATATTCCTCTATCCCTCAAAAGCAGCAGCGCCTGATAGGATGCCTGCTGTTCCGCCGCCTTCTTTGTCCTTCCCGAGCCCTCTCCAAGGATCTCTCCGCCTGCCCAGACAGCCACACGGAATGTCTTGCTATGCTCCGGCCCGCTCTCCTCCAGCAGTTCATAGCTGAAATCCATTTTCAGTTTTCCCTGCATCAGCTCCTGAAGGCAGCTCTTGCTGTCATGAAACAGCTGCTTGTCCTCCAAATCGGACAAAACGAATTTGTTGATAAAAATCGTGGCCTGTTCCATGCCCCCGTCCAAAAAAATGGCGCCTATCACAGCCTCCATAACATCGGATGCAATACTGTCCCTCTCTCTGCCTCCGGTGCTCATCTCCCCTCTTCCAAGCCGGATAAACTGGCACAATTCCAAGTCTCTGGCACAGAAAGCAAGAGACGGCTCGCAGACCATGGACGCTCTCATCTTCGTCAATTCTCCCTCGGGAAGGCTGGGATTCCTCTTAAAGAGATATTCGCTGGACACCAGCTCCAGCACCGCATCCCCCAGAAACTCCAATCTCTCATAATTTTCGGTTTTATTGATTTTCCGCTCGTTTGTAAAGGAACTGTGGGTCAATGCCTGTCTCAGCAGATTAATGTCCTGAAACTGATAGCCGATCCGTTCCTCCAGATTTTGTAATGTGTATTCTCCCTGCACTTCTTCTACCTCCATTCAAAGGAAATGAGCAGTACGCACGGCGGACTTACGCATAGCGGACTGCTCTTATGGAAAGCAAATAGTTACTTTTTTAATAATGCCCTAATTCATGGCGCCCTTGATCAATTCCACCGCTTCCTCAACAGTAGTAATCTTTTCTGCTTTTTCCGCAGGAATCTCGATGTCAAACTCTTCCTCGATGCCCATAATAATCTGGAATACATCCAGAGAGTCAGCCCCAAGATCATCCATAAAGGTAGTATCCATGGTAATCTCCTCAGGGTCCACATTCAGTACTTCAGCAATTACTTTCTTCAGCTTTTCAAATTCCATAACAGTTCCTTCTTTCTTAAATAATTTCTTAGTCTTCCAAAACTATTTTTTCTTTGATTTTTTCATTTATATTCTGTTCCTTAAATGCTATGCATTGCAGGATAGAATTTTTAATTTCAATGGCTTTGCTGCTCCCGTGGGTCTTGACCACCAAACCGTTCAGTCCCAGCAGCGGAGCGCCGCCGTACTCTTCCGTGCTGAAACCCTTCAGAGTCTTTTTCAATGCGGGCTTTACCAAAATGCCGCCGATTTTGCTTCTCAGAGAGCTTTTCATCCCCTCTTTGATCTTCCCTACCAAAGCCGAGCTGACCCCTTCCAGCATCTTTAGCACCACATTTCCCACAAAAGCTTCGCAGACCAACACGTCCGCCGCACCGTGGGGAATATCTCTCGCCTCCACATTGCCGATAAAATTGATTTCGGGACAATTCTGTAGCAGAGGATATGTTTCCTTAGTCAGGGCATTTCCCTTCTCTTCCTCCGCTCCGATATTCACCAGCCCCACTCTGGGATTCTTAATCCCGATAACACTCTCCATGTATACGCTGCCCATCTTGGCAAACTGCACCAGCTGGGAAGGTCTTGCATCCACGTTTGCACCGCAGTCAAGAAGCAGGCTGACTCCCTTTACACTGGGAACGATAGGAGCAAGCGGGGGTCTCTCCACGCCTTTGATACGCCCCACGATGACCTGTCCTCCTACCAAAATGGCGCCTGTGCTTCCGGCGGAGACTAGAGCGTCGCACTCCTTGTCCTTTACCAGATTCATGCACTTTACTATCGAAGAATCCTTTTTCTTCCGAATCGCCATAACCGGAGGTTCCGCAGTCTCAATCACTTCTTCCGTATGCACGATCTCCAACTGAGCGGCATCGTATGTGTATTTCTTTAACTCTTCCTTGATTGCAGGCTCCCGTCCTACCAGAAATACCCTGATGCGCCTGTCTTCATTGACAGCCTCCACCGCACCCTTGACAATCTCCGAAGGAGCGTTATCCCCGCCCATAGCATCCACTGCTACATTTACCATCTCAGCCATTCAATTTGTCCTTTCCGCCAATACTACATCTACTATACTAAACCGTCTTACAAAAATCAAGATATTTCTCAAAAACTACACAACACTGAAAACATGCTGTTACCGTTCATTCATTGCCGCCGCAGGGCATTTCCTCACCCGCAGTCCTCACGGCTATACTCTGCGGTAACGGTTTAAGCAGGAGTAGATTTCCTGTCCTCTGGGCACGGCATATCCGCCGGGGATATAACCTCCCTCCGCGAAGAATTCCAATCCCTTCTTCTCCAGCTGACCGATGATATACTCCGCAATTTCCGGTAAAGTCTTTCTGCCGTCGATCAGCTTCTCCACCGCATATTTTAGGATCAGACCAAGGGATGCGGTCTGCTCGCTGTCAATAATTTGTTCTATATAACGCAGATCCACTGTCTGTCTGCCCAGCGTAAAGCCGTCACGCCCCATGACTTTCACCTTCAGACGCTCATACTCTCCCTGTTTGTATTCACCGGTGCGGTAATCGCGGCGCTTGGCCGTACCTTCCCCGTCCTTCGTCATCACTCGGCGGCTGGCAGGAAACTGAAATGCCCCTGTCTTCTCCGCGGCATTCAGAGGGAATTCCCCGCACAGCGCCTTTGCCTTCTCCGTGATATCCAGCGGATGATAATTATCCATTTGAATCACCGTATCCGCAATGTGGAAAAAGGCGCCGGAGCTGCCCGCCACAAGGATGGTGGATATTCCCGCCTCCTCATACAGCTGCCCTGCCCTTGACAAAAACGGAGTGATGGGCTCCTTGTCAGGGCTTACCACGCTCTGCATAAAAGCATCCCGAACCATGAAATTCGTGGCCGAAGTATCTTCGTCCAGCAGCAGTACCCGGCTGCCCGCCTCCATACCTTCCACAATCCCCGCGGCCTGAGAAGTGCTTCCGCTGGCATCCGCAGTGGAAAAGCTGTGGGTATCCTTTTTATTGGGCAGATCGTTAATAAACAGAGAGATATCCACGTCCTTGATAAAGCGTCCGTCCTCGGAGCGCAGCTTTAAGGCGCTGGCATCCGTGATCACATACTCCCTCCCGTCTCCCGCAATATGGTCATATACGCCAAGCTCCAACGCGGTAAGCAGTGTGGATTTCCCGTGATAACCCCCGCCCACAATCAGCGTGATCCCCTTGGGGATACCCATTCCGGTAATCTTTCCCCTATGGGGCAGATCCATGCTGACCCGCAGGGAATCCGGCGATATAAATTCCACGGAATCCTTCATAGGGCGGGAGGAAATACCGCTCTCTCTGGGAAGCACCGCATGATCCGCCACAAAGGCCGTCAGATTTCTCTCCGAAAGCTGTCCTCTGATATATGCCTGATCTTCCGCCAGCTCGATGACCTCCTTTACCGCCCGTGCATTCAGATTGCGGTAGAAAAAAGCTTTTTCCACACAGACCGGAAGGTACTCAAACAAAATCTTTTCCAGCTCTCTTGCGTTAATGGTTCTCCCGTTGGCGGGAAAGCCCACCGCAAACCGCGCCGTAACCCCTGTCTCTTTGACCTCGCAGGCAGTACGGCATAGCACCTCCTGCCCGCAGTGCGTCACCGAGATCAGGCCGCTCTTGCCGGAGCCCTTGGCCTTAAATGTAAAATGATTTACCTGAATCCCAAACTGGCGGGTGAGATAATCTGCCAGCGCATTCCTTGTCAAACTGTCTTTCAGGCAGAACTCCGGAAAGCCCGCCCCCTTCATGGGGACAATCACGCTCAAATGGGAGGGCGCCGCAAAGGGATCTCCCTGAACATGGTCTATATTTAACTGATACCCGTTAAACTGATAGCTTCCGCGCAACGATTTATATGCGGGATAGCCCTTGTGATCAATGCTTCTAAGCTGGTTCTGTAAATCTCTTGATGACTGCATATCCTTTCCTCCATCCGCCTGCTTTTGCAGACATTTTATAGTCCCTGTTTCCAAAGGACATTTTCGAATAAATTTTATTGATTTCTCTGATCCTTCTTTTTTAATAAAGCGGAAGTGTCCAAGGTCTGAGGTTCCGGCTTCTTGGCCGCCTTTTTGGGTTTCTTTTGTTTCTTCCTATCGGCAGAAGCCCCCGTCCCTCCGGCGGCTGCGGAATCTGCCGATGTACCCGTTTCCCCAGAGATATCAGAACCCTCCAAGGATCCCTTTCCTGACGAAACGCCGGAATCCGCCGATGCCCTTTGTCCGGCTGAACTCCCGATTCCGCTGGCATCCGGAGAACCTTTTTGGAGTTTTCCGGTCTCCTTCCTTTGCCGCCAGCCCGTCCAACGCTGTTTTGCGGCACGGTATAGCTTAGTATCCCGAGGCTGGAAATGGAACCTTCGGAATGCAATATCCATGACAAACCACAATACCGCCGTAAGAAGCAGCCATTTTGTCAGTTCAAATCTTTCCCTCGTCTCACTCTTTCTCTGCTTCCAGAAATTTTCCTCCGAAGAAAGCAGCCTGCCGTACCGCTCCACAAAGCTTGTAAAAGCCGCGGTTCCTATGTCAAATTTATACTCGTCGGAATACTGCACTGCCATGGCGGTGGTGACGGCATTGGTAATGCTTCCGTCGTCCAGCCTCCGCACACTTAAATTATAGATTCCCGTAATATCCGTATCCAGCTTGGCCTCATAGCTTCCCGGCGCCGTGGCGGACAGAGGCGCCGTCTGTGTATTCCCTTCCGGGTCGGTATACACCGCCTCCACCTTGGTCTGCTCCCCGTAGTCCAAAGCGTCATAGACAATCCGGGTGATTCCTCCGGCGGTCATCACGTCCACCGAATCCTCCCCGATGTCGGCGTTGCCCACGCTGTAATCAATGATACTCCGCCAGAGCTGGGCGTATTCGTTCTCCCCCGCAAAGCCTGCGGTCCACTGATTTGTCACATCCGTGTTCCATGCTGCCGTGTGGCCCAGACCATACTGCATCACCGTAAGCACCGGATCCTCCTTCTCTGAGGCAATCAATACATTGGATGCTCCCTTGGGCGTAGCGCTGACATACCCGTAAATTTGAGGCCAGCCCTCTTCAAAAAGTCCGCTTGTGATTTCATTGCTGCCGTTCACCGCCAGCCCAAAGGTTCCGTTCTGCAGATAAGTATCCCCGCTCAAAAACACTTCCTGTGCAAAGATCTTCGGAATCTCCGAAGCCGTATCCGAATAGTAATAGCGGCCTCCGCAGTTTTCCGCCAGCCGTTTCAATATATCTGCATCCGATTCGGCGCCCACCGCAACCGTGGATAAGGTTACGTTTTCCGCCGCATAGGATGCTATAATGTCACTGTAGTTTCTGCTTTCACCCTGTCCGTCCGTGAGAAGGATCACATGGCGGATATCGGCATCACAAGCCTTCACACCCTCTAAAGCGGCCCGCAAGGCCGGCTGGATGGTAGTCCCGCCGCCCTCCGCTATGGTTTCGATCTGTGCTTTGACGGTATCCTTATCGGACGCTTGGGTTGTCTCCACCACCCAGCTGAAGGTATCGTCAAAGGTAATAACCCCTACATAATCCGTGCTGCGCATTTGATCCACCGCCGTCTCCGCCGCGGTGATAGCCAAATCCAGATTTGTGGCGCCGGTCTCTGCGCCCGCGCTCATACTGCCGGAATGGTCGATGACCATGACCATAGCCATAGTGGGAATCTCGTCCACCCCACGCAGCTCCATATCCACCGGAAGCACCGTCTCCAGCACGGTTTCACGGTAGCCTCCCAAAGCAAAGCTGTCTTCACCGCCGATGCATATCAGACCGCACCCGTAGTCTTTTACATATGTCTCCACATTGTCCAGAAAGCCCTTTGGCAGGTCGGACAGGTACACATTCTCCAGCAGAATACTCTTATACTCCAAAAGCCCTTCCAGCGTGTCGGGCGCATTGATGGCGGACACCGCCCGATAGTTGCTCCCTACGCTGCGCAGCACCTTTTCAAACTGGCCGCTGTCCTCATTCATGCCGGATACCAGCAGTATCTTAGGCATGGAATCCACTACCGAATAGGCGTGAAAGCTGTTGTTTTCCTCACAAGTGTCTCCGGCCGCCGCTACTTTTACGTCAAAGCTTTCCACACTTTCGCCCGTCACATTTTGCTGGAACCTGAATTGATTGGCGCCTCGATTTAAATGTACGTCATAGCTTGCCGTCTGTATGGTTCCCGACCAAATCTGGATTTGTGCATCGGTGTCATAATTACTCTCCACCGTTACGGTTATGGAATACACATCTCCCTGATACAGATAACCGGGCAGCTCCACGTTTTCCACATAAACATCCTGTCCCTGTGTCGTCTCATAGACAAGCGCCAGCAGCTCCACGTTTCCGGCTGTCAAGGCGGACGCCGCGGCGGACAGATTTCCCTTGGTCTCCCTTCCGTCAGTCAAAATGACTACGCGTCCGGCTCCGTCTGCCGGTATCATAGCCAGCGCCCGGAACAGGGCGTCCTCAAAATTCGTCGCCGACTTGTCCGGAAGCGACATAATTTGCGAAAAATGATCCTCCTGCGTCAAAAACTGCTCCACAAGGGAATTTTTGCCGAACGTCACAATGCCGTACTGATTGTCTCCGGGCATTTCGTCCAGCGCATCTTTCAGGTAGTTTTCCATTGCCGAAAGGTTCTGCGCGTTACTGTTAGATATGTCTACCAGAAAAACGGTGGTATTTGCTCCTCCCCGTTTCTGAATGGAAAAACCGAACAGCGCCAGCAGAATCATAAGAACCCCTACAGCCCGCACCACAAAATAAAAAAGCGGGCAGGCTCGTTTGGCCGAGGCGGATTTTCCCGTAAAAGAGATCCCGCGGTAACGCATCTGCCGCAGGTATATAATCCATTCCGCCGCCATAAGCAACAGGATAATCACCAACAGCACATTGCGAAGCTGCTTCTTTACAAGCTGCCCGCTGTAAGAATTCTGTCCCACGGTTCCTTCCGCAACGGGCCGTCCGTCGGACTCTTCCTCCGTGGCAAAACGCACTACA
This sequence comes from uncultured Acetatifactor sp., assembly GCA_910589655.1. Classification (GTDB taxonomy): domain Bacteria; phylum Bacillota; class Clostridia; order Lachnospirales; family Lachnospiraceae; genus Acetatifactor. The sequence goes on from CAJUTJ010000038.1 coordinate 21,846, forward strand.
TAAGGTTCCGTTATATCCCCTGCGGCAACATGATACAGACCCGCCTTCTTCGTTTCCGCCGTCAGCGTACTCACGTCAAAATCCGCCTGAGGATGAAACAGTACCGATTCCCCCGCCTCATAGATATTGTCGGCCAAAAGCGAAGTTTCTCCCAGAAACCGAACCGCATTGGCTATAAAAACCGGGAATTCCGGCTTTAACGGAAAATCCGATTCCCGGATGTCAAAGCCCACGACCACCGTCTTTACACCGTCGTGTTCTCCGTAATAGCCTGCACACTGCTCTCCGGCCCACAGAAAGCCGGTTCCCCATGCCGGGACTTCATATATCTTCGTCTCGTTGACACCGATGAGAAAAGGCTGCAGACCCGCCGTCAGGTCGCAGTTTGTGACGCTGAGCATCACCCGTTCTGCCGTACCGCCCGCATTTCTTTCGTCACGGAATATCAGGCCTCCTGCATCTTCTGCAGAACCGATTTCGGCGCCGGCATCATAAATGCGCACCGGCTGCGTTTCCTCGGGAATCAAGCTGTCGCTTTGCACCTTGGTCAGGCTTGTTCCCGCTGCCGCCTGATAAGCCTTCTCAATATATGTGTTGCCATTGCCCACAAGCACCGCTTCCGCCCGTCCGGCCTGTTCCGGAACGGCATATGCCACATTGTCTCCGGCAAGGGAATCCCTCCCGCCGCTTCCGGCAAACCGCACGGAACCGATTTCGCTGCGGAGCGGCTCCCCTCCCCATTCAAAGGGACTGAAAAAGCATAATGAAGTCTCCCCGGAAGCAACGGACATCTGTTTGATTTCCAGCAGTTTTCCGCCTTCATACAGGCTGACTTCCATGGAAGCCTCTCCGTCACCGTAATTGGTAATGCCGGATGCACAAGTTATCATCCGGCTGTCCTCTTCCGGAGACGCTTCCGCCGTTTCCCCAGCTGTCCCTCCGGAAGCTTCCGCATCCGTTCCCGCCGCTGTCCTTTCGGAAGTCTCCGTTCCGGCAGACTCCCCGCCGACAGCTTCCGTCCCTCTTCCGGCATGATCCACATAGGAGAGAAAATTATTGGAAACATTATTCACTTCTCGTCCCGTCACAAGTACCTGCGCGTCAAAATACTTGGCAAAGCTCATGGCATCCTCGGCGCCGGTGCCGTCCGTGAAGACTATGACCTCCGCCGTCTGCGCCTCCTCCCCGGATTCCCCGCCGGAACTTCGAAGCGTCTCCACCACACTCTCCGCATCCGACAGATTTCCCGGTCCGTCGCAGCACTCCACCTGCTCCAATGCCCTGTAGAGGCTGCTCTTGTCCCTCACCCCCACGGCAAGCAGTTCGGTTCCCATACAGTCGTTGACAACAACGGAAAAAGCCGTATTCTCCGAGGATGCTATCAGACTTCCGGCCTGTTCCAGCGCCTCCTCCATACGCGTTCTGCCTTCTCCCGCGTCATGCTGCATACTCCCGCTGGTGTCCAGCACAAGAATCACGTTTCCATTGCTTCTTCCCTGTCTGTGGATATAAGGTGACATCAGAGCCAGCACAAGCAGCAGCAAGATCAAAATCTGCAGATACATCAGGATATTGTGGATAAACTTTTCCAAAAATGTCTTGGACTGCTGATTCCTGAATAGTTTTTCCCATAACAAATTAGAGGAAATCTTATAGTCCTTCCCCTTTGGTTTTAACAAATATAAAATAATTACCACGGGCACCGACAGCAGCAGCGCCAGCGGCCACATACTTTCAAATATCATATATCACCCTTAAATCCTGAAACACAAGCTGATTTCTGTCCTTTCCGGCATCACAGAGCACATAGGCCCCCCTTCCTCCGGCACACCCTTTTCTCATTCGTTCCGTAAGACGGTTCAGTTCCCGCTCATAGTGGTCGATGGCTCTGGCATCCACGGTCAGCCGCAGCTTGGACTCTGTCTCGGAATCAATCAAATTCAGCGCCCCCTCTAAGGTAATATGGAGCTCTTCCGATGCCATGGTATGCAGAACCACCGGACGCTGCTTACAATAATCCAGATACTGCAATAGTTTCTCGTAGCTCTTGGTATTTTCATCCAATAAATCGGGATGCAGAAAATCACTGATCAGCACCGTCACTCCCGGCCCTCTGCGCTGCATTTTTTTCACTGCGGAAAGCATATCCGCCTCACCGGAAAAGGATAATCTTTCCAGCCAGCGTAATACCTTGGCAAAAGCATTCCGCCCGCCGCTCACCGAAAGTCTCCTTCCCATGTCCTTCATGTCGTAAAGCTGAAGCCTGTCCATGTTATTTAATGCCAAAAAGCTTACTGCCGCCGCCAAATCCCTCGCAAGCTCTGCCTTACTTTCGGCGCCGTAATCCATGGACGCGCTGGTGTCAACAAGAACGGAGACCACCGCCTCCTTCTCCTCCATATATTCGCGGATGTACAATTTATCCAGTCTCGCATATACGTTCCAGTCCATGCGGCGCAGATCATCCCCCGGCATATACTCCCTGAAATCCGAGAATTCCGCCGAGATTCCCTTTTGAACCGATTTTCGGTTGCCCGCCATATTCAGGCTGCTTTTGTGGGACATACGAAGCTGCAGCCGGGATAAGGTATCATAAAAAGTTGAATCAAGCATACATAATCTTTTCCTTTGACTCTATAATCTGCCGGATCACCGTATCCTCGGTAACTCCTTCCGAGACGGCATCAAAGCTCAGCAGCACGCGGTGACGCAGCACCGGATAAGCCACACTCTGTACGTCTTCAAAGGATACGTTCAGCCGCCCTTCCATAAATGCCCTCGCCTTAGATGCACGGATCAATGCCTGTGCCGCACGGGGGCTTGCCCCCTCCCTGATATAGGGATTTTCCTCATGGGTAGCCATCACAAGCTCTAAAATGTAATTCATAACCGCATCCGCAACGGGAATCCGGGAGATCAGCTTCCGGGCCTGCAAAAGTTCCTCTCCGTTCATTAAACCGCGTATTTCCGGCGGTTCCTGCCCCTCGGTCAGTCCCACAATGCCCCGCAGCTCTTCTTTGCAAGGGAACTTCACCAAAATCTTAAACATAAAACGATCCAGCTGTGCCTCCGGCAGCGGGTAGGTTCCCTCCTGCTCGATAGGATTCTGGGTGGCAAGCACTAAAAAAGGCTCTTCCAAAGTATGACTTTCGTTCCCCACCGTTACCGTATGCTCCTGCATGGCTTCCAGCAGAGCAGACTGTGTTTTCGGAGTGGCTCGGTTGATCTCGTCAGCCAGAACCAGATTGGCAAAGACGGGACCTTTTTCAAACCGGAAACTGCTCTTCCCCTCATCCTTCACCATAATATTGGTCCCCGTCACGTCACTGGGCATCAGATCCGGTGTAAACTGAATCCGCTTAAACGTAAGCAGGAAAACTTGGCCGATAGTGCGCACGAGCATGGTCTTACCCAGCCCCGGCATACCTTCCAAAAGGACATTCCCACCGGAAAGCAGCGCCAGCATAACCTGACGGATAATTTCCCTCTGGCCGATGATGCCTTTTCCGATTTCCCGTTCGCATTCCATAATTTTTTCTTGGTACAATTCTATTTCCGACATTATATTCTCCTATTCCGGTTCCGCCTCTTTATTCTGTTCCGCCTCTGTATTCCGGTTCCGTCTCTTCACTCCGGTCCCACCTCAGGGAAGAATTTTTCTTCTGCATAATACCGCAGACGAAAATTTCTTCCGGGACCTTCGTTCCGTGACTGTATTCCGGTTCCGTCTCTTCACTCCGGTTCCGTTATTTATTTAGATTTTCAAAATAGTCTCTTATAACCGACTCCATACCGGTGGGGTACTTCCCGTTTGCAATACCTTCATACGCGCTGTCCGTATACCGGCCGATCACGGAGTTATAATCCACATGTTCTCCTTCCCATGCGAGACCGTTCTGCTGACGGAAATAGTCCGATTGCTGATCTCCGGTCTTATTGCCTGTCAGGGACGGGTCATCGCCCACGGAATTAGGAATACTGACATAATCATGTGCCGCATCACTGCTTCCTGTTCCCCGGCCGCCCCCTGTACCGGTTCCGTTACCGTTTCCTTGGCCGTTACCGTTTCCTTGGCCGTTACCATTTCCGTTTCCTTGGCCGTTTCCGCTGCCGTTTCCTTGGCCGTTACCGTTTCCGTTTCCTTGGCCGTTACCATTTCCGTTTTGGCCTTGGCCGTTTCCGTCAGAGCCGTTCTGGCCTTGGCCGCTGCCGTTTTGGCCATCTTGCCCGTCACCGTTTCCGTTTTTGTCCCCGTTGTTCCCATCGGAACTTTCCTCGTCGGAATTTCCGTCCCCGTCACTGCTTTCACCGCCGGAACCTGCACCGGGAGTTCCGGCAGAGGCCAGCTGCTGCCCGTTCTGATTGGCTATAGCCTTTGCCAACGCCTCCGCACCGGCAATTCCCGCAGCATCCGGATTACTCAGCTGACCGGCAAGATTCTCCAGACCTTGGGCTGTCTGGCCGTACTTATAGTCCAGCCGCTCCAGAGCGGAAGCAAGGCTTTCCCACGAATCCGCTCCGGACAGTTCCTCTTTAGACAATGCCATGGCATCCGACATCTCCTGAAGCTGCGCCCGCTGTTCTTCTGTAAGGCTGTCCATGTCCACGCCTTCCAAAGCATTCAGCAATTCCTCCAGCTCTTCCTGCTCCTCCTTGGCCTGCTCCTGAACTTTATGATGAATTCTCGCCTGTTCCCGGACGGCAGACGGAAGAAAACCTAAGCCTGTCACCAGCGCCACCGAAAGAAGTAACGCCAGAATATGCCGTCTATCCGGCCAAAGCGGTATTTTAATCCGCCCACGTATCTCATCATAGTGAACCATTGCGTCCTGTCTCTGCAGCTGTGCAAATTCACCGTCCTTATCCAACTGTTCGCAGGCCGTGATCATGCGTTCCTTCAACCCGAAGGAATCCAGACGCCTTGCCGCCTGCTTCATATCCGCCCGTCCGGCCAGCGCATATACGATTCCCGCCAAAAGTCCTGCCGCAAAACAAAGCCCTGCCGCAAAATGCACATAATAAAACTGCCATACCAAGGATGCCAGCTCACAGAACATCCCAAAAATACCGCCTGCCGCCGCAAAGAAAATCCCGCAGTCGATACCCTTTGCAAGATTCATTTTACGCTTACATATTTTGATCTGATCACAGAGATATTTTTTGATATCCATACTCTACTGCCTCTTCTCCGCCCTCTTTCCCGCATGTTTCTTAATGGGATTGATGCGCTTGGACGCCAGCCAGAGAAACAGGAAAGAAACGGCTACGAACATAATTGTGGAAACAATCATCCAGCGGTTCCCTGTGGTTACCAGATTAATGGGACCTGCTGTCCGCATCATGCCCGACGTACTTGATATTTCGTTTGCCAGTGATTCTCCCGTCATAATCTTGACGAAAAATTCTATCAAATACATCACCGGATTCACCAGTAAAAACAAGTAAAAGTTTTCCTGATACGTATAAATAATATTATTAGAGACGACATTAAAGTTCGTCATATAGCTGCTGATATACACCGCGAACAAGCCAGGAAGCACCGTAGCGATAAAAAAGACCAGATAAAATCCGTAAGCCATAATTACCGCACTGACACTTCTCTTACAAAGAGAGGAACACAAAATCCCGATGCTCGCCGCAAAAAACGACATCAGCAGCGCCACCGCAAAGAACCAGAATAGATAACTCCATGACATTCCTCCGATTACAAAGGAAAGCGCCATAACCGGCATACTGGCAACTACAAAAAACATACTCTGTATAATTGCCGTCATCACCTTACCCAGAATGATGGAAAAGGGTGTCATGCTGGTAGTCATCATAATGTCAAAGGTCTGCCGTTCTTTCTCCCCCGATATGGCGGAAGCCGTCCGAACCGGCACGATCAAAGCGAGAACCACCAGCTGGGTAACCCCAAGGATAGGATACAGCAGTACCAATGTGCTGTATATATTGCTCGTGGAATATTTGTTCTCCTCCTGAATAATGAGCATTACAAGGAAGAAAACCAGTGCAAGTATCAATTCATAGACGAATACGCCCCAACAGATCTTCATGCTCCGGGACTGTACTCTCACATCTCTCTTAATGATTGGATTCAGCTGCATTTTCCGTTTCTCCCTTCTGTTCCCCCTCATGATCCGTGACTCGCATAAAGAGCGTCTCCAAACTGCCCTCCTGCTTATGGAAACCTGTGACCAATACATCCTGTGCAATCATGATTCCGATCATCTTGGCGATTTCCTGCTTTGACATTGTATGCGTAAGCTTTATCTCCTGCTCTCCCACGGAAGTCACCTTCACTCCCACATGCTCGTTTGCAATTCTCACTGCCGTCTCATGCCCTTCTTCCAGAGTAATGACCAGTTGATCGTTTCCGAATACACTGTCCATGACATCCTCAATTCGTCCGGAAGCCACCAGATTGCCGTGATCCATAATTCCGATACTGTTGCACATCTCTGAAAGTTCCGACAAAATGTGGGAGCTGATTACAATGGTCTTGCCCATATTTTTCAGATTCAACAGGAGTTCCTTCATCTCCACCCTTGCTCTGGGATCCAATCCCGAATTGGGTTCATCCAAAACCAGCAACGCCGGATTGTGGATCAAAGCCCTCGCCACACACAGCCGCTGCTTCATCCCCCGGGAAAGTGTATCCACAAAGACTTCTTTCTTGTCGGAAAGATTCACCAACTCCAAGAGATCGTCGGAAATCCTCTCGATTTCTTTAGAGCCCATGCGGTACATGGAACCATAGAAATCCATATATTCCTTTACTTTCAGATTGTCATACACCCCAAAGAAATCCGGCACATAACCGATCTGCTTCTTGATTTCTTTTTGATGAGCCAGAGCATCCACGCCGTTAATGGAAATCTCTCCTGCGGTAGGCAGCATCAGTCCGCACACCATACGGATAGTGGTGGTCTTGCCCGCACCGTTGGGTCCGACAAACCCAAACAGATCCCCTTGGGGAATATGGAGCGACAGATTTTTGACTGCCTGAAACTTTCCGTAATTTTTATATAAATGACTAATTTGAAGCATTCTGTCCACCCCCTTAATTTCTTCCGGTCTGTGTCCCTGCCTGTATATAAGAATAGAGACACCCATAAGAAATCTCATTGCATTTATCCGCAACGGCCTTTTCGTAGTCCTTTATCACTCCCGTGATCAAGATAATATCATTAGATTCCTTCTTCTTTTCCATGGCGGTGCCGATGCCGATGAGAAGCGCCGCCATATCCTCCTGTTCGTAATAGCTTATGTTGTCGTAAATACAAACCATATCATGAAGCAGACTATCCAGATAAGCGGGAGCGCTTTGGTACACACACCTTCCTTCCGTGACTGCCTGCTCTATATCAAGAGTCTCTCCTGCTTTCACATCCGAAAATACCATAATACGGGTATTGGATACTATTGCCATGTATGCCAAGTCATATCCCGTACCGTTGGTAGCAGTGCCGCTTGCGTTGCCGCTGCTGTCAAATCCGGTAAGCCCTTCACTCGAAAAAGCACCCTTACTTTCCGCCCTGCCACTCGCATAGAGAAATCCGTTGTCAAAATTCCCGTTGGGCTTAATCCCCACAGACAGACCGTCGCTGTCATTGTCCACGATATAGTAATAGTCATCAGTGCCGGCAGCGCTGCTAAAGTAGTAAGAATACCCCCTATATCCCGCCCCCGCCGTATCGTAACTGTCATTTAAACGTATTTCCCAGGGCTTCACACCGGAACAATATGCCAGAAAATAGGTTTCCTCCCGATTGCTGTTCGTCTGCTGTACCGTGACGGAATAAGCTTTCACTTCGCTTACCCTGACACCTCGCCCGAAAAAGTAAACTCCTGCGATAAACAGAACTCCCAGCGCAGGCGCCCCAACCCAATACCATTCGCTCCTTTTACACTTACGCAGAATCAGGTACAGAACCGGCCCTACCAACACTACATATACGAAAACCAAAACCTTGAGCCATGTAAAATCCACGTCCGAATTACGGCTGTCAATAAAGGAAAGAGCCCTCTGTCCGGTATTCTCCATATTCATAGCGTCAGGGTAATAAGAATAGCTGCCGGAATTAACCATACTTTCCTGATAAATATTTTGTACCATATAGGTACTTAATTTCTGCAGTTCCTTCTCCCCCAAAGAATAATAAAGAATAGTCACTGTGCCGTCCCCCAAGGAACAGCAGACAGCCGGGGTTTCTTTACTCTCAGATACGGGACCATTGGCCGTCATTCTGTTATAATTTATATCGGCTATGGCCATCTGTGTAAAGTCTATTCCTGCATCATACACATAATTGTAATAATATCCGTACTTATCGGCATTGTCCGATGCAATGTTTTCCTCACCGGGCTCACTGATATCCATCAAATCCACATCAATAAAATCTTTCCCGAATCCGGTAAGTGTCTGCTCCGCATATGCTCCCGTCCCTAAAATCAGCCAGCCGCCGTCACTTACCCAGTCCTGAATCGCCTGAATATTTTCCTCGCTTAAAACAGATACATTGTACCGGTCAATAATCAAAAAGTACAATCCGTCCAAATATCCTGCCAGATTGTCATTGTCTAATTCCACCAGACTTAAGGGATAATTCCTCCCTTGAATATAAAACGGTTCTCCATCGGCATCCATATAAGTAAGGTCGGAATACTGGTCGGATAATATTCCTACCGAAATTCCGGACCGCACATTTCCAAACACATCTTTCAGAGAAATGGATTGAATGACCTCCCCCGTCTCATCTATAAAATTCAAACCACACAATCCGTAAACCGTATTCACCGACCGTTCCGATACGGAAATCGTAAACTGCTTTTTCCCTTGTGCAGGAAGGGTAATCTCCGTGTTATAAGCACAATTGTCAAAGCCTGCACCGAAGATGGCCTGTACCGTGCCGGTAAAATCCTCCCCGCTGTTTTCCACCGTCACTTGCACCACATACTTACCGTCTTCCTGTTTCAGCACTTTCACGTCACCGGAAAACACTCCCTCCGCAGGCGGAGTATCCGCATATGCCACATAACTCTCCTTACCCCATATCAGGCCGAACACAAACAGGAATATGAGAGCCGCCGTCATAATTTGTCTACGCATAACCTTCTCCTTTCCACTTCTAAATCCGTTATGGCAAATTACCAATTTAGCATAACATTTTATTCTTTTAAAATCCCACAAAATATTCCAAAAATTGTTTAAGATTTTCTAAAGATAATATATAAAAGCAGTTTTCGATGCACAGTCCCGAAAAATTTTCTATGTATCGGACTGCCTATAACAAAAAAAAGGGCGTTCTGCGAACGCCCGATATTGCCGATAATTTTTGATTAATCAACAGTAATAACCTGTTTCTTGTTATAAGAACCACAAGCCTTGCAAACTCTGTGAGGCACCATCAATGCGCCGCACTTGCTGCATTTTACCAGAGTAGGAGCACTCATCTTCCAGTTTGCTCTTCTCTTGTCTCTTCTACTTTTGGAAGATTTATTCTTAGGACAAATAGACATCGTTACACCTCCTTACCTGCGTTGAAGATATCCTGTATAGCAGCCATACGAGGATCCGGTACAAAAGTATCGCACCCACAATCCTTTATGTTCAGATTCTGCCCGCATTTTGGACAGATGCCCTTGCAGTCTTCTTTACACAGAATCTTTGCCGGCCAGTTACCTATAATTTCGTTATACACAAAAGTCTCTACATTCAGCTGATACCCTTCCATAAAGCTTAAGTCATCAGTCTCTTCCTCTTCTGTGGTTACATCAGGCGAAGTAACGATTCTGTCAAAGTCCAGCTCCATTGTCAAGGGAACTTCAGCCAGACAACGGGCACACTCGACCTTGAATTTCAGCTTAACGGTTCCCTCCACCCTTGCCTTACCGTCTTCCACGTTGGTAAAAGTGAATTCAACCGGAGATTTCTCTATGATCTCATAGCTTCCCATCCGGCTGTCAAAGCTGGCCATTTCAAGATCTACACTTTCCCGAACCTGCTTGCCTTCAGATGTCAATACATCAGATAAGTTTACTAACATAGCGGCTCCTATGCAATATAATTGTGCAGTCTTACTCCACACACTGATTTATTATACATAAGCCATATAGATTTGTCAATAAATATTTTGTAATTTATTGCCATGTATGTGACAGTTGGTTACTTTTCACACCCACGCCACCGCGAGGCGTTTTCACAATGTTTCTGCGTGACAAACCCGAGACAGACATGCGCGAAATCGCTATTTTTGCGTGTTCAAACCAAATCGGTTAGAATAATGGCCTGGACAGCTGTGCTCGGTCAATCCTGCTCCTGTTTTTTATGGTACTCTTCCAGCTTCTCATTCAATCTTGCCGCATCCGATGAAGCTCTTTTCCATGAAAACGCATTGATTCCCCCAAAAACAACAGCTATGGCCAGTACCATGGCGGCTATGTTACGGAACTGAGACGGATTATACCAATAGAATAGTGCCCCGCTGCCTAAGACGATTACATTGACAAGTATATAGTGGATTACTGTTTTTATAATCAGTTCCGTCTTCCCCATCTCCCTGCCCCACGGGTAAATCAATGATATCAGCGTGCACGCTGCCGACACTAACGGCATCTGCCAGAAAAGCGCAGACGTAACCGTATCTGTGGGATTAATCACAGTGATAAAAACTGCTACCGCAATTACAACTCCTGTCAATACCATGGAAAATACATGGAGCATAAATCTAATTCTACTCATTTATTACATCCTCCTATAGCCCAAGCTTGCCCTTTAAATCAGGCACATATTGTCTGGATACAATCAGCTTTTCTCCGTTTTTCAACAACAACTCAAACCTCCCGTTAAAAGCGGGACTGAAATTCTTCACCTTGGAAAGATTGATAATAGTGGATTTTGTTGCCCTGAAAAAATCGGTTTCTGCAAATCTTCTCTCCAGCTCATATAATTTTAGCCTGCATTCGTATACGTCTTTATCCAAATAGGCGAAAACTTTGTTGTCCACTGTCTCAAAATAGTAAATATCCTTTGGATGCACTTGAAAAAATCTTCCGTCTCTGCACACGGTTATCTTCTCCTGCCCTTCCTTCAAGGCATAGATCATTTGCAGCATCCTGTCATTGAGATGGCGGCATCGGACAATAATCTCATCCTCCTCACCCTCCGGGCGGTCTTGTATGGTTATCTTCATTTTACCGTTCCTATATTCTTTCTGATACCAATGGTTTTCCTATTCCAATCGGCTACCTGTTCCCTATGCTTTTCAGTTACTGCATATCTTTTGCATCCTGCACTCTCCCGCTTTCTGCAGTTATGCAGTTTTCCTGTTTTCGGCTCTCTTCCGGCTTCTTGTTTTTGATAATAAATTTACCTCGTTTTCAGTCCGCCCTATCCTTCAACTTACGCCTTTTATTAAGAAATACGGCAATCATTATAGCTATTATACCATAGAACGCCAAAATGGAAAACTGTTCCCCTAAGGATATCAGCCTTTCTCCTGCAGTCAGTGTAACACCCATTCTTTCCTGAAAAATTTCCACTGCCTGAGACGGCATTCCTTCAAATGTTATTTCCGTTACCTCCTCCAGACAAACTTTACGCATCATAGATACTCCCTGAAGGACGGGAAGGCATTTCAATACTGTTTGAATCCTCTCCGAGAAGGATGACAGAGGCAGATAAATACCTCCTGCAAATCCTACCAGAGTACCGACGATGGTCAGCATACCTCCCCATGCACTATAGCTGTGGATAAACATTGCCAGCAGATAGCCGATGGACGCATACACAAAAGTATTCAGAAAAATCATTCCGCACATAACCATTAATGTAGAAACAGGAAGCAGCCCCTTTCCTGAAAACACCATATAAAGTTCTCCTGCAATAAGCGTCAGAATACTTAAGCCCGCTCCTGTAAACCATGCTGCAAGCACATATCCCAGCACCAGTTTCCCCCGTTTCACCGGAGCGACATAAAAGCTGGCAAGACGGCTTTGTTCCTCATCTTGAACCATGGTTCCGATAACCGTAAGCGTGACGGTAACGGAATTGACGATTAAGATTCCCGATAATATCCACAGCTGAATTAAATGTTCCACATTAATCCGATCCTGAGCTTCATTTCTCTCCCCGCCATATCTTTCTAACAGCAGCAGTAAATCTTGACTATTCATACTTCCCAAAAAGATAACCATCAGTCCCAGTACAATCAACATGGACAACACAGAGAAGAACACAGCTTTTTTGTCCCGCATATAAATAAGACTGTTTCGTTTTGTCAAATACAATATTTCTTTCATTTTCACACATCCTCCAAATTTTTACCTGTAATATTCAGAAAAACATCATCCATAGATCCCTGTACCAGTTCAAAGCCTGTGAGAAGCCCTTCCGTCTCCTTTAATACGGGAATTGCCTCCAAACTGTCTTTTAGGAAAACATCATATATATGCAACTCCCCATTTATTTTCGAAAAAAGTTCCTGCCGTCCTTCCGATGCTCCCTCTGGATTTACATCAGATGTTTTGCCTGTTGTATTCGTTAATTTTCTCAACTTTTCTTCCAACAGCATTTCCTTCCCCGCTTTTGCCGACAGCCGCAGCCTGTCTATGGAATATTTTTCTTTTAAAGTAAAAGGTGTTCCCCATTCCTTTATTTTCCCTCCATCCATCACGGCAATATGGCTGCATTTTGCCGCCTCTTCCATATAATGAGTAGTGAGAAAAATTGTCATTCCTTCCTTTCGCAAGCTGTCCAGACTCTCCCAAACCGCTTTTCTGGTTGCCGGGTCAAGTCCTGTTGTAGGTTCATCCAGAAATAAAATTTGAGGCTTGTGAAGAAGAGCTCTCGCAATTTCGCATTTGCGCTTTTGTCCTCCGGAAAGCATCCCGAAATATCTGTCTAAAGACTCTCCCAAACAGAGGATTTCACAAACCTGTTTTATTTTGTCCTTCAGCTTCTTAATATCCTTTTCGTAAAGGCTGCCGCGAACCGTGAGATTCTCCCGTACCGTCAGTCTGTCATCCAGACAATTATTCTGATACACTACTCCGATTTCCCTTCGGATTGCCTCGTCTTCTTTTCCTAAGACATGGCCTTCGATTACAATCTCCCCTGCGGTAGGATGAAACAAAGTGCACAACATATTTATGGTAGTAGATTTTCCTGCACCGTTAACTCCCAAAAATCCAAATAATTCCCCCTTTTGCACCGAAAAGCTGATGTCATCCACCGCCTTTACCTTTCCGAAATATTTTTTTAGCCCAGATACCTGAATAGCCTGATTCATTTCAATCCTCCTGACTGCTTATACCTCTTTCCATTTCCGTTTTCGAAATAGAACTATATGCTTTACAATCAATAGCATAGACAAAAAAACAGTCCACCGCAACGAAATTGCAGTGAGCTGCTTTATAAGATAAGTAACCTGCATTCTACTGACTTATATTGCTTCTCCTCCGATTATATTGTTTGTCTTCCAAGATATCAAAGGCAAATATCTTCGTGACTTTGCCGTCCGGCTCAAAAATCTTTTTATCAGTTTCTTCCGGAGCCTTTCTGATTTCAGCCCGTCCGGTTTTTAGTTCTGGCCTAATCGCTTGGGTTTGATCACACAAAACGCGGAAAGAATGCGTTTTGACGCCCGCATGTCTCGCAAAATCGCATAAAGACGCGATTTTGACTTCGCGGGAGAAGCTGTCTGAACTGTTACTGAAAAAAAGCCTATTAAATCTTGTCTATAAAATTTTTATACATTTTGTGTTATATCTGGTATAATATTATGTTGCTGCAGAATCTAAGCCGGCAGACACTGTTCCTGTTATCATTCAAAGGCGCAGACATGCCGCCTTACCTCAAAAATTAATATATAACATTGCAGAAGGAGAAGTGTGAAGGAAATCACTAAGCTCGAAAAGACCTCGCTAAGTGATTTCACGCTCTGCGGAGCAGAGCTTCTTCCCAAACTGCTGAAGCAGTTAGAAGAATCGCCTCAGCGATTCTTACGGACTTGCACCGATTCATTAATTGTTTGTGCCGACTACGTCGGCATGACGGGAAGTATTAAGTTTCCCAAACTGCTGAAGCAGTTAGAAAAACGCGAAAGACAGCGTTTTTCATATCTATTTGAGCCGCTAAAGCGGCATGGAGGTTTTATGATAATTGATTTCCACACACATACTTTTCCAAACGAACTGGCAGAACGGGCAGTGGGCGCACTTGCTAAAAGCGCAAAGATATGTAATTATTTAGACGGCACCACAATGGATTTACGCCGTTCCATGAAAAACGCCAATATAGATTTCTCTGTTCTTCTTCCCGTGGCAACAAAACCGGAACAGCAAGGCTCGATTAATGAAATCGCCTTGGAAATCAACCGGCATTCCGATGAAACAGGCTTGCTGTCTTTCGGCGGAATACACCCTGACAACGATAATTACCGCCATATTCTGCGCAGTCTTGCCCGAAACGGCGTAAAAGGAATCAAGCTGCATCCCGTTTTCCAGCAGACCTATATTGATGACCTCCGGTATCTACGGATTATTTCATACGCCTGTGAATGTGAGCTTATTGTATTGATCCATTCAGGATACGATATCAGTCATCCCCATCTGGAATTTTCCTCCGTACCGCATGTCGCATCCATGCTGGATACTCTGCATCCGCAGAAAATTGTATTAGCCCACATGGGCGGCTGGAACTGTTGGGAAGAGACTGAAAAATACCTGATCGGAAAAGAAGTCTGGCTGGACACTTCCTTCTCCCTTCTGCCCATACGGTCTGCTCCTGACATGACACAGGAGAAGAGTGAAAGCTATCGGCTCTCCCCTGAAAGCTTCCTCCGGATGGTACGAGAACACGGCGCAAACCGAGTCCTGTTCGGAAGTGACAGCCCTTGGGGCGGACAAGCAGAAACCCTTGCCGCCCTAAAAGAAACCGGCCTTACTGACGAGGAACAAAAAGCCGTTTTGGGAGAGAATGCCGCAAAACTACTACAACTGCCGTTTTGATATTAGGTAATACATCCGAAATATGTATTTTGCAAGGTTACACAAATTTTCACAATTTAATCCGGACGCTTCAAAGGTGAGTACGGGCAGAACTTTTATTTTATGCACTTTTACCTCATGCACTTCTGCCCATCTCAAACGCCTTAAAATTCAGCTCCCTGAATTTCTGCGGCACGATAACCTCGATTGCTTCCCGCCAATATTTCTCGTCAATCTCCGGAAAATGCTTGGAAAATCTGCCCAAAAGGGCAATGTTTACCGCCTTAGAAGAGCCTGCCTGTCTGGCGATTTCCAGAAAATCTCCGGCATCCACCTTCACTCCTGCCGCCTGCATTTTTTCCACCAGCTCAGGAGGGTATACCGCCGCACCGGTAACTACGGGCATGGGTTCTATTTCCTGCGTATTCGTAATCATCAGCCCCTCCGGTTTTAAATACTCCAGCCAGCGGGCCGCCTCCAGCTTTTCAAAGGAAATAATAATGTCCGCCTCTCCCTTATCAATAACGGGAGAATACACCTTCTCCCCGTAACGGACATATGTCACCACACTGCCGCCTCTCTGGCTCATACCGTGGACCTCTGAAACCTTCACGTCATATCCCTGTCTCAGCAATACATAACCCAACAATTTACTGGCCAGCAAAGTCCCCTGTCCTCCCACACCCACAATCATAATATTTTTTGTCATCTAAATATCCATACCTTTCCATACACACAGCTTTTGCCGGTTTTAAATAGCAATAAACAGATTTCAGTAATCTCCCTCAACTTCCCGTCATGCCGCCATAGGCAGTACAAACAATCAATGAATCGGTGCAAGTCCGTAAGAATCGCTGAGGCGATTCTTCTAACTGCTTTAGCAGTTTGTGGAAAAGCTCTGCTCCGCAGAGCGTGAAATCACTTAGCGAGGTCTTTCCGAGCTTAGTGATTTCCTTCACACTTCCAAACATGCCGCCGCAGCCGGCACAAACAATCAATAAATCGGTGCAAGTCTGGAAGAACGCTGCTCTTGCGTTCTTCCGTGTGAAGAAGCTCTGCACCGCAGAGCGTGAAATCA
>CAJUTJ010000039.1 GCA_910589655.1 uncultured Acetatifactor sp.
CTATACTGGTTATTGGATGTCGCAATCTTATTATACCAAAGATTAGGTGCTGTTTTAATGTCAATACACCATTTATTGCAGTAATTTTGCTTAAAAAATCAAGCATTAAGCCAACTATGCTGGTGGGAAAGTTGAGTTATTTATCAGCAGGAATTTGAGGAAGGCGGGAAATCGAAAAGGTGGCTGTGTAGGGAGGATAAACATTATGACACCGCTAAAATGGTTCTACTCGTTCCTGAAAAAGTACAGGGCACGCCTCTGTCTGGGGCTGTTCCTGACCACATGCATTGCCGGGCTATCCATTGTCAACCCTTACATATCCGGCATCATTGTGGATGACGTAGTGTTAAAAGAGAATTACGATCTGCTCCCCAAGCTTGTAGCCTGCCTGCTGGGAGTGACGTTTCTCACCGGTATTCTGCGTTTTTCCTATCAAGTGACCTTTGAGACCGCATCCCAAGGGCTGCTCTATGATATGCGCGGCAAAGTATACCGGAAGCTGCTGGAGGAAGATTTTGCCTTCTATAATAAGAAGAGAACCGGTGACTTGATGAGCAGGCAGACCGGTGATATGGACGCCATCCGGCATTTTGTAGCCGCCGTTATCTATACGGTATATCAAAATATACTGCTTTTTATTTTCGCACTTTTAATGGTTTTTACCGTAAACACCAAGCTTGCCCTGTGCATGTTGGTAGTGCTGCCCTTCACGGCCGTCACCACTTACAAACAGTCCAAAGAGGTAAAGCCCGCCTTTCAGCGGAACCGCAACTGCTTTTCCTCCCTGAATGCCTTTGTACAGGAAAATGTGAGCGGAAACCGTGTGGTAAAAGCCTTTGCCAAAGAGGACTTTGAAATCGAGAAATTCGAGAAAGAAAACGACAAATTTATGAATTCCCAGATCAAGGGTTCGAGAGTGTGGATGAAATATGTCCCCATCTTCGAAATCCTCTCCTATTCCCTGACCATCATACTGATGCTCTACGGCGGATATATGGTGATCCACGGGGAAATCTCCATGGGCGATCTGGTCAGGGTAAACGGTTATCTGTGGATGCTGAACAATCCTCTGCGCATGGCCGGCTGGTGGGTCAACGATATCCAGAACTTTATCACCTCCGTGGAAAAAATATATGCCACCTACAGCGAAGAGCCTAAAGTCAGAACTCCCCGCACCGGCGGCATCACCACTAAGATCCGGGGCGATGTGGAATTTAAGGACGTGGCCTACCGGGCGGACGATGAAGATATCGTTATGGGCATTAATTTTAAGGTAAAGGCCGGACAACGGGTAGGTATTATAGGTTCTACCGGCGCCGGAAAATCCACTCTGATGAATCTGCTCTGCCGTTTTTATGACACCACTTCGGGAGAGGTACTGGTGGACGGACAGAATGTGCGCCGCCATGACCTGTATAACCTGAGAGACAATATCGGCATGGCCATGCAGGATGTATTCCTCTTCTCCGATACCATCGAAGGGAACATTGCCTACGGCAGGCCGGACTGCAGCTTTGAAGAAGTCAAACATGCCGCCGTCATGGCCGACGCCAATCACTTTATCAGCGCTCTTCCCGAGGGCTACGACACCATCGTGGGAGAAAGGGGCGTGGGACTTTCCGGCGGCCAGAAACAGAGGATTTCTCTGGCCCGGGCGCTGCTGAAGGATCCTTCCATACTGATTCTGGACGACACCACTTCCGCCGTGGATATGGAAACGGAAAGCTATATCCAGACACAGCTGAAAAAGATACAGAAAAGCTGTACCGTATTTATCATTGCCTACCGCATCTCTTCCATAAAAGATGCGGACCTGATACTGGTCATGGACGGCGGACATATCATTGAACAGGGCACTCACGAGGAACTGGTAGCCCAAGGCGGCTATTACGCCAAAGCTTTCCGCAACCAGTACGGTGAAATCCCCTACGACTTAATCAAAGAACAGAAAAAGGCACTGTAGTGCACAATGCGCCGGACGGCGCATGACGAAACAAATTGCCGCAAGCGGCAATTGAATAGGAGGAAGTAAAATGGCACGGAATAGATATGATATGGACGAGGTGCTGGAAGACAGCTTTGATTACGGCCAGCTGAAACGTCTGGCAGGGTATATTTCCCCTTATAAGAAAAAGATGGCGGGTGTTATTGTATTAATGCTCTCTTCGTCCGCCCTGACCATGATGATTCCCATCTTTTTTCAGCGGATTATGGATCTTTACATACCCGCAAAGGACATGAACAAGATTATCCTTGTCAGTCTGCTGACCCTGTTGATTGCCTGCTATTCGGCAGTCAGCCTGCGCTTTAAAATCAGAACCATGAGCGTCGTAGGACAGAGCATTATCCATTCCATACGGAGCGATATCTTTGCCCACCTGCAGGAACTGCCTTTTTCCTACTATGACGACAGACCCCACGGCAAGATTCAGGTGCGGGTGGTAAATTATGTCAACAGCCTAAGCGACCTGCTAAGCAACGGTATTATCAATACCGTCACGGATTTATGCAACCTGTTTTTCATTATTATCTTTATGCTGATCTGTGATGCCAGACTGACTTTAGTGTGCCTCTGCGGCCTGCCCCTTCTGGCGGTTGTAATCGTCTTTATCAAGAGAAGGCAGCGCCGTGCATGGCAGATTCAGTCCAACAAACAGAGTAACTTAAACGCCTATATTGCCGAAAGCATCAACGGCATACGGGTCACACAGTCCTTCGTGCGGGAGAGGGAAAACAACGGCATCTTCAACCGTCTCAGCGGCAATTACCGCAAGGCATGGATGCACGCCGTTATGTTAAACTTCACCATGGGGCCAAGCGTGGATATTATTTCCGCCATCACCACAGCTTTTGTTTACGTGCTGGGCATCCGCTGGATCCTCGCGCCGGACGCTACGCTGACCGTGGGTGTGCTGATTGCCTTTACCGCTTATATCGGCCGCTTCTGGGCTCCCATCAACACTCTGGCAAGCTTTTACAACTCTCTGCTCACCGCCATCTCCTATCTGGAGCGTATCTTTGAAACCATTGATGAGCCTGTCAATGTAAAAGATGCGGAAGACGCGGTGGAAATGCCTCCCATAAAGGGCGAAGTGGCATTTAGAGATGTATGCTTTAGCTATGAGAAAGGGCACCCCATTCTGGACCACATAAATTTTACGGCAAAGCAAGGGGATACCTACGCATTCGTAGGCCCCACCGGAGCAGGGAAATCCACCATTGTCAACCTCATCAGCCGTTTCTACAATGTGGATTCCGGTCAGGTATTAATCGACGGCACGGATATATCCAAAGTCACCATCCGCTCCCTCCGGAGCCAGATGGGCGTCATGATGCAGGACAGCTTCATCTTCTCCGGAACCATTATGGATAACATCCGTTACGGGAACAAAACAGCCACCGACGAGCAGGTAATCGCCGCTGCCAAAACGGTCTGCGCACATGATTTTATCAGCCAGATGGAAAAAGGCTATTACACGGAAGTCAACGAGCGCGGAAGCCGGCTTTCCGCCGGGCAGAGACAGCTGATTTCCTTTGCAAGGGCGCTGCTGGCCGACCCCGCCATCCTGATTTTGGATGAAGCCACTTCCAGCATCGACACGGAGACGGAAATCCTGCTGCAAAAAGGCTTAAATGAGCTGTTGAAGGGACGTACCTCCTTCATCATTGCCCACCGCCTCTCCACCATTAAGAATGCGGACTGTATTATGTATATTGACAAGGGCGGAATCTTGGAACGGGGCACCCATGAAGAACTTCTGGAGCAGAAGGGCGCTTACTACGAATTGTATATGAGCCAGTTTGATTTTCTCGGTTAAAATTAAATACCCCGCGAGCAAGCTACGGGGTATTTGACCCTCGCGGCATTCGCCAAGCCAGCTTGCTGACTTTATGCTCGTGCAGGCACGGCACTTGGCTCATTGCTCGCGGGAATAAACTAAATCATTTCAGCCAAAGGTTCGGCGGTGCCGTCCCTTTGGCTGATATTTAACATATTCAATACACCCATTTTCCACTTACGGATTCGCTCCATTGCCCTTTTTAACCTGATTCTTTCCCCTCCACGGATTAGGTTTGGAAGAGCCTTGTGTGGCAAATGGCGTGTTTTCGAGGTTTTCTGTCATTAAATTTTCTGAAAATATTAATTTTTTACTCTTCAACAATCCATTTCCCAAGCGAATAATAAGTCATTAACTGCACCAAATTTACCTGTTTTGCATCTGCGGCATCTCATATGTATAGGCACCCGCCTCATCCAAAGGCGTTTTTTCATCTCTTCCAAAGCAATTTCACTCTGAAATGTCTTTTGCAGTTTATAATATTCCGGCTTCAGCTTTCCCTCCAAGTCAATCCGTTCTACAGGGTCTTTTGGCAATAAGCCAATTAAGCATGAAACCAGATGAGGATAAAACTCAAAAATATATTCAACTTTACTTGCCGGAAGAAGACATCTTTACCAAAATGGCTTTTTCGGGATGTCCACAGAGGTAACGAGCATCGGATTCTGGCAGGAAGTAAAATACTGCTCATTCGCCCCATTGATTAAAAGGTAAGAAGTAGGTGACTTTCCCTGCCAGCTTTGTCGTCATCCAGACTTCCGTATGGTCTACGCAAAAATATGCTAATATTCTCTTATTGAACTGAAAACATATCTCGCGCGGATCCGATTATAAGAAGCTGTACTCGCCCGAATATTATTCTTTCTCCGCACCCAAAGCATCTGATCCCGTACCTTTAACTGCTCCGTCACTCCCTCCTGCTTTGCCATCTGCTCCACAAGCAAATCAAACCCTTGAATTTACTGTAATTCTATTGATTACTCAATCATCGCAGCCACACGGCCTGAACCTACTAACCTACTGTACGACCACCTCCACATTTACAAATCCCGAACCAATTTCGTAAGCTCTTCCCTGTCCGTCAGCGCAGTCTTTTCCAAAATATGTGTAATATGCTTTTTTACCGTAGTATCGGAAATATAGAGTATCTGACCAATCTCCCGGTTAGTCATATCAAGGCTCACCAGCCGCGCCACCTCGGCTTCCCTGTCCGTCAGCCCCAAAGCCCTCATTTTAAAATAAATTGCCTGAGCCTCATCCACCGAAATCTCTGCCTGCGGCTCCTCCATGTAGGAAGCCAGCATATTTTCCAGCTTTGCACTCAATATGGTCAGCAATACTGCAAACATGGACGCATACAGCACACAGATCAATATAACGGCAAGAGCTACGCCAATGACCCTAAATTGATCCGGGTTCGGATCAGCATGGTACAGCAGCTCCATCACGCCAACCAGAATCATAATCACTGCTTCCAGAAAGATCAAAGTCCTTGTATATTTTACGGCATTACATGCACGCTGCAGCATGATTCTCGAATAATCTTTCCGATCCGAAAATGCCAGCTGGAAACCGTTCAGGAAGTCCTTTCCCATTCCGCTCAGCCATAATGCGGCTACGGTAAAAAATATCATGCCCACCAAAGTCGGGAAATCAATATATTGATAAAAACGATGAATCCCCGATACTGTTGCCATGTTATATAGGATACACCACTTTACAAGTTTTTTAATAACACCACTTTACAACTTATGCCAACCGCTACATTGATGCCAAAGCAGCTGTTTCAGTACCTTTGTAAAGACACTTGATTTTATGCCCGTTTCGACATTTTGCAGGAAAGTGGCATAAAATACCTGCCGGCGAATTTCCTCA